>CAIJIZ010000102.1 GCA_903820735.1 uncultured Pirellula sp. | reverse complement strand
TGGATTTCTTTTGCGACGAGGAATCCGACCACTTTTGGTTTTTGCCCCATAGCAAGAGGAACTGCCACCATGGAAGCTTCTTCGCGGTGGCAGGTGCCGAACGCGTCGTTGCAATAGATATCTGCGAAGGATGCGAGTGTGTTCGAGTAGGATGCTTCGCCATCCTTTTCGCCTGGATTGAATCGAACGTTTTCCAAAACGAGGACTTCGCCGGATTGCAGTGCGGCGACTTTTGCTTGGGCATCTGGGCCGACGGTATCGGCGGCGAAGTGAACCGGTTTGCCGAGGAGTTCACCGAGTCGAACTGCGGTGGGCTTCAAAGTGAATTCTGGTTCAGGGCCTTTTCCTTTGGGCCGTCCGAGGTGGCTCATGAGGATCAGTTTTCCGCCGCGACTCAGTACCGACTCGATGGAAGGTAGAGCCATACGGATTCGGCGATCATCGGTGATCGCTCCGGAGTCGTCTTGTGGGACGTTGAAGTCGACTCGCATCAAAACGGTTTTATCTTTGCAGTCGACTTGAGCAATGCTTTTCTTGGCCATAGTAGTCTCGGAGGGGTTAGCTTCTCGGGGTTTATGAAGATTCATGAACCAAAAACAGGTTCACTTCGATCAGTCCAAAACGATCGGTAGTGATCGCCACGAAGGGGTGGATTATCGGTCACAGAAGGTTAAAGCGAAAGGTCATATGGTCGTTGACTATTGGGTGATTAGTGGTTGCAATCCAAGGTTTCGTCAGTGGTCACGGACCAAGAGTACTACGGAGGCCAGGGCTAGGGCGAAGCCGATCCATTCTCGGAACGAGAGTTTTTCCCCGAAACCGAAGTAACCGACGATGGCGAGCATCACCAACATGGAGGAAGTGTAGAGGATGCCGACGGCGGCGAGTTTTAGATGTTGCATCACGAAGAGCCAGCCGAAGGCGGTCGATGCGTAGAGTGACAGGCCTAGGAGGAACTGCCAGGAATTCCAAGGGAAAGGTTTTCCGGAGGCGATTTTCAGGTAGTAATCCGCTAAGACGCCGATGGCGGAAAAGAGAATCGTCACGCCGATGGCTTGCTGTTGAGGAGTCATGAGTTCCTGATTGGTAGCGCGGGTTGGTTTGTAACAAGGGTGCTATAACCGTCAAATTCGGGAGAATTTTAGACAAATTATGGCATCGAGCGTATCCAATTCTGTAATCCTCTCAAATAGGATAGGAAACGTGTAGGATGGGGAACTTGATGGGATCAATGCTTTTCAAAACTTTGCTGGCCAAACGCGTGGGTGTTTTGGCTCTCCTCGCAAGGATCAAGCGTTGGGGTGAATTCGATGCTGGGGCAAATCGGATTCGGTAGTAACTTTTCTGATGACAGTTTTTTGGCGGATGAACAACGATCATGCGACTGACGCTTCGGACTTTACTATCCTACCGCGATGGGGTTTTATCACCGGCGGACCAGCACGAGTTGGGTCAGAAGTTGCGAGCAAGTTCTACGGCCCAAGGGATATCGAAGCGGATTGATGGGGCGCGTAGGGTTTTGAAGTTGCCTCAGTACGCTGTGGAGCCAGCGTTGCATTGCAGTGCGAATGACGTTTCAGAGTTCCTAGATGATGCTATGCAAGCCGATCGATTATTTGAGATCGAGAGGGTGTGTTTGCGAGAAGACTCATTGCTGAGTGAAGTCTCCTCGGTGCATACGATTCTTGCGAAGGAATTATTGCCAACTGGGTCAAGCGAATCATTGATGAGTATTCCGTCGCAGGAGTTGATGGTTCGCCTTTACTCGTTGCACAGCCCTGCCGATCGCTACCGGGAGGGAAGCCAGTCCTTAGCAGATCGTAGAGAGGGGCTAGAGGGATTGCGTGGTGCGGTATCTCAGGAAAGCATCGGTAGCGATTTGGATGATTCGGTGGATGTCGAATCCGCAACAGCGGATCGGCAAGGGACCGTTGGGAAGTGGCGGGTTGAGTTAGTGCTCTTGTGCATTGCGTTCATTTTTTCGATGGGGATGGCAATTCGTGAGTTTATTGCGGACGGGGTTGGGCAAGTTGGTAGCAAGCAGACACAAGAGGTGCGCGATGCGAAACCTTAATATCAACCGCCGTGATTTGCGAAGGTCACGATACTGGATCAGGGGCGTCCTCTGCTTATTGTTTTTGGAAAGCCCGTTGTTTCTGGAAAGCCCGTTGAGTGTTTCTGCGCAAAGCGTTCCAGCAGTTCAGCAGATTGGTGGGGGGCCAGGAAGTGAACCCATGGTGATGAGCGCTGAGATGGCAGCAGCTCAGGGGGTTCCCGTGGAGGGAATGCCACCAGGGGCTGCTACACCTGTTGCTCCTGGGCAACCGGAAGCGGGGGCGGCGGGAAATAAACCTGCGGCCGGGGCGGCAGAAACGATCAAACGGCCCATAGAGCCTAAGGCACCGCCAGACAAGAAAGAGTTCGAGGTAAAGCCTGACGAAGCGGGGTTAGTGCATTTTCAGTTTCGCGATCAAGCTTGGCCAGACATTCTGCAATGGGTAGCAGATGTATCGAAGCTAGCTTTGGATTGGCAGGAGTTGCCTGCGGACACATTGAGTATTCATGCGCCGGGCAAGACCACTCTCGATGATACTCGCGACATGATCAATCGGCATTTGCTTGCCCGAGGCTTTACTATCTTGGAGTTCCCCGGGGTGTTGCAGGTTGTGAAAACGCAGGGGATTAATGTTGCCCTCGTACCACGGGTAGCACCTGAAGAGTTAGCGAAACTTCCTTCGAATCGCTATGTCCGCACAACCTTCACATTGAAGACTTTGATCGCCAAAGAAGTCGTCGACGAGCTGAAACCTTTGATCAGCTCGAACGGGACTTTGCAAGCCCTCAGCAATACGAATCGCTTAGAAGCGATCGACACGGCAAGCAATCTTGCACAGATCCATGCTGTGATCTCGGAGGAGCAATCCGAAGCGGTCCTGATGGATCTTGCTCGCGAGTTTCCCCTTGAGCATGTTCGAGCCACTGAAGTTCGCGAACAGTTGGCCGTGTTTTTGAAGCTTGAGGGAGCCAAGGGTGCTGGAGCTGCGATGGAGATGAGTCCAGAGATGGAGATGCAGCAACAGCAGATGATGATGATGCAGCAGCAACAATTAGCTGCGCAGCAAGCGGCGATGGCGGGGCAACCAGGATTGCCTGAGAAAAAGCGTCGCGACATCTACTTGGTCGCGAACCCTCGTCGAAACAGTTTGATCGTCAATGCACCACCAGACAAAATGGCGATCATCGCATCCTTTATTTCAAGAATCGACGTGTCGAATCCCAATGAGCAGTACCAAGCTTTAACGACGCGGATGAAGGTGTATCGGCTGTCAAGCTTAGAGCCCAAGCAGTTCGTTGCTTCGTTGTTGGCGCTCAATGTGTTAGAGCCCACAACGCGATTGGAAGTCGACGACAAAAACAAATCGATGATCGCCTACGCATCATTGGCGGATCACTTGACGATTCAAGAGACGATCAAGAAGCTCGATGGTTCGGCGCGACAGGTCGAGGTGTTGCAATTGCGCCGGCTTAGGGCAGAGGAGGTCGCCGGCACGATTCGTTTGCTCATGGGGATTGATGGAGAAAAGAAAGAGGACACTTCGCGTCGAAGATTCTCTTATTTTGATCCGTTCCAGATGAACAACAAAGAGTCGAAGTCGTCCGATCAATTGCGCATCGGTGCGAACGCTGTGAATAATCAAATCATTCTTTGGGCGAATGAATTTGAAACCGCAGAAATCAAGAAATTGCTTGTCAAACTTGGTGAATTACCACCTGAAGGTGGGAGCGATCAACGGGTCCGTATGATCGAGGCGAGTCGAAGCCAAGAGACGCGAGAGTACTTGGAACGTTTGAAAAAGTACTGGGAGTCCAACGGGATCGAGCTTGAGATTCCAGAAGCAGAGGAGTTCGAGGATAAACCGGTGGGTGGGAGTCCCAAGAAAGCTCCCCCGGCACCTGCGTTGCAAGGCGGAGAGATTGGAGCGATCGATGGCATGCACGAGGCTCAGTTGCCTCAAGGGCGATTGGTAGCGGCCCAGCAGGCTGGCACGCAAGAGCCTCTCGGTAATACAGGTGTTTCTGGCACGGCGATTTCTGGCACGGGCACCGCGGCTAGCGGCACTTCTAACAGCGGTGCTTCCAACAGCGGTGTTGCGAATAGCAGTGTTGCGAATAGCAGTGTTGAGCCAAAGAAGAAAATAGTGATCAAGTTAGATCCGCAAGGGAACTTGGTATTGGAGTCTCCGGATACGAAAGCCCTTGATCGGGTCGAGGAATGGATGATCTCCAATGCGCCCCCTGAACAAGAGTATCAAGTGTTCAAAATCGAGCATACTCGTCCGTTTTGGATCAAGCTTAATTTGGAAGATTACTTCAAGGAAGAAGGCAAAGATAAGAAGAACTCGAACGATACCGTGTTTCGCTACTTGTTCGATCTCGATCCCCCTAAGCAGGAGTATGAAGGCCCGCAGTTAGGGAAGAAGCGGAAACTGAAGTTCATGTCGGACTCGGATTCCGGGACGCTTTTGGTCTCTGGAGCGAGCCCCGCACAGTTGGAAACCATTCGTCGCTTAATCGAGTTGTGGGATAGGCCAACGGAGGAGGACAAGCAATCTTTGCGGTACTCGAAGACCATCAAGGTCGAGTACTCGAAAGCGCAATCGATCGTCGATGCGATCAAAGATGCGTTTCGGGATCTGCTAAGCTCGAACGATAAAGCGTTGGAGAAGGGCTCCGCAGAGGGGGCAGGTGGAGCAGGAGGTAAGGAGCCCAAGCAGCGAGCGCGAGATAGTATTAGTGACGGTGGGATGAACTTCGAGTTTACTGGACGTTTATCCTTGGGAGTCGACAGTTTGACGAACACTATCATAGTTTCAGCAAAGGGTGAGGATTTGCTTGAATTGATAAGCGAATTGATCGAAGAGCTCGATCAGAAGGCGAAGCGATCCGAGCAGGTTGAAGTCGTCAAAGTCAACGGAGCAAGCACGGTTGCGTTAGAGAAAGCCTTGAAGAACTTGCTCAGAAGCAACAAAGGTGCCAACGGAAAAAATCCACAGAATGTGCGGCTTACCCCAGGAGCGAACGGTCAGGTTATTCAAAGCGGTGGGTTTGAAAACGGGCAGTTTCCCGGTGGTGCTGGAGAGTCAGAAGGGGGCGACCAGGGTGGTGGTGGCGAAGACTGATGCGCGATGTATGCCGTGTCGATGGTTGATCGAAAGGCGTCTGTACTGTCCAATGCGCATAACCGCGAGGTTGTCCGGTTCTCTTTGTGAGAACCTCATAGAGTACCTATTTCCCGTTTAACTCCAGGATTCCCCTTTCGATGAGTGTTTCTGCCAATTCCTCCCCTTCGGATTCAAACGTACCACAGACACTTGCAGGCCAAACGGCATTGGTATCAGGTGCAGCTCGGGGAATCGGCGCAGCGATTGCCAAATCGTTGGCCGCGGCGGGTGCCAACGTCGCTGTAAATGACTTGCGTGATCCTTCGGAAACGGTCGAAGCGATCCGAGCGATGGGTCGTAAATCGATTGCATTGGTCGGAGATGTGTCCGATCAAGGGCTTGTCGAGAGCATGGTGGCTCGATGTAAAGACGAGTTAGGTGCGGTTTCGATTCTGGTGTCGAACGCTGCTTATAGTGATCGCGAATTATTCTACCAAGCGAACATGGACGGGTTTCGCAAAACGATTGACGTTTGCATGTGGGGGCCATTTTATTTGGCCAGGGCCGTTGCCAATCAAATGATCGACAACAAGGTCCAAGGAAACATGGTGTTTATCAGTTCACCACACGCTTACAAATCCATCCCTGGCGCGACAGCTTATAACATGGCAAAGGCCGCTTTGGATCAATTGGCTCGAACTGCCGCAGTCGAGCTTTCGGAGTTTCGCATTCGAGTCAATATCATCCATCCGGGTTGGACCGACACTCCTGGCGAGCGCAAGTTTTTCTTTGAAGATGAATTGCAACAGCATGGTAGTAACTTGCCCTGGGGCCGACTAGCGAAACCAGAGGACATCGCACACGGCGTCGTGTTTTTGTGTGATCCGAGAAGCGACTATATCACCGGGTCGACTTTGTCGATCGACGGCGGAATTGTTTTGCCGTACCAAGAGATGTTCCGCATACGCAATCGTCCGAAAGGAAGCTAGGCTGAAGTATCGCTCTTAGATTCCAGGATTGAATCATGAAGCAGCTTTGGCCAATCTTAGGCGTGATCCTAGCGGTAGGAATCGAAGTATTCCATGGTCCGTCTATCGTTGTCTTTGTGATTTCGATTCTCTCGATCTTCTTGCTGGTCGGAGTTCTGGGAGTTGCCACCGAAAAGCTCGCTGGCAAGTTGGGCCAGACCGTCGGTGGCCTGCTCAATGCGTCGTTGAGTAACTTGCCGGAACTGATCATCGGTACCGTTGCGTTGGTCAATGGATATTCAACTGTCGCGAAGGCTTCGATCACAGGTTCGATCCTAGCCAATCTGCTTTTAGGATTAGGGTTGGCCATCGTTGTTGGTGACATTCGACATGGCAACCTTCGTTTTGAATCGGCCCATTTGCGATCCAGTTCGTCGATGCTGATGCTCTGCTCGTTTTGCTTCATCGTCCCGGCCGTATTTAATCTGGGAACTCCCGATGGCACACGCGATCTCTCCTTAGAAATGTCTCTTGTGCTGCTTGCCGTCTACTTTGTCAACGTGTTCGGGACGATTTTTTCCAAACGCAAAGAAGGCCATGAACTCGAGGGTGGCGAGATTCGCGATGAGCACCCTGGCGAGTCGATCGTCCAAGTAAGTTTGGTGATGCTGATCGCGGCAATTGGATTGGGGTTTGCCAGTGAGACGATGGCCAATGCATTGGAACCGACGAGTGAACTATTGGGTTTGTCGGAGACCTTCAGTGGGCTGATTTTTCTTGGGGCGGTTGGAAGTCTAGGCGAGATCATTTCGGGGACCAGATTTGCAAGAAAAGGACAATCGGGATTGTTGTTAGCATCAACTATGGGAACAACGATTCAAATCGTGCTGGTTGTTGCACCATTACTTGTCATCATCGGGAGGCTCATCGGTCAGCCGATGGATTTGGCTTTTACATCCTTTGAAGTTGTCTCGATTGTTTTAGCCTCAGTGATCACCCGTGAGTTGGTTCAGGATGGCAAGGCGAATTGGTTTGAAGGAGTGTTGTTGATCGCTACCTATATCATCATCGCTATCGGTTATTTTCATCTACCGGATTAAGCTGTGCAGGAGCACGAGCACGAGCACGAGCAGGAGCACGAGCACGAGCGCCGGGGGCAGGTGCAGGTTCAGGTGCAAGTGTAGGGATAGAGACAGGATTAAACTCAGCGTCAGAGACAGGGTTTCAAATATGAGTAATTTCGCTATGTGGTTCGCAGTGGTATGTTTCACAGCGATAAGTTTCGTGTTGACCGCGTGCAATCCCGGTTTCGCCCAAGAATCTACGGGAGTGGGTGAGTCTCCCAAGCCGTTGAAGGTTTTCGTGTTAGCCGGGCAATCCAACATGCAAGGCCATGCGCATGTTC
>CAIJIZ010000101.1 GCA_903820735.1 uncultured Pirellula sp. | reverse complement strand
TCTCGATTCGAACCACTCGCTGCGACTTGCTGAACCCCTTCGAGCGTCGCCGCTTCTGGGCTCTGGCGATAGACCTTGCCAGCTTCCTGGGAGATTCCCAATGCGGGCACCCCAAAAGCGTATCCAAACGATAAGCTTGCCAAGGTAATTGCAATTCGTAGTCGACTTCGGACGCGGCAGGTGGGAGATTTGCGGCTCATAAGGAGAATTAAGTAATGAGGATGGTGGGATGGGATGATAGGATTCAAAGAACGAAAAGGTCGGGGGTGCACCCCCAAAAACCAGGTTTAAGTGTACCTTATCTTTAGGGTTACCTGCTAGCAACACGAGACCGCCGGATCGAAAAGAATCGATTGAATCTGTTACCAAGGCGAGGATTGCTCTAAAATGCCTACAAATAAACGCTTGGGGTATCCCCTAGACTTCTGTGTCAGTCTTAGACGCTGATCACCGATTTTTGTCGCGTTTTCCGTTTTCCATCGTGTGCTCCCTCGCCTGTTCCCTAGCTTTCAGCGGAATCGGCCATCAGCCGCGATGACTACTTGTGGGATTTGCCGGAATTTGTTCATCGTCAGCTCGAACGGATCGTGAGGATTCAGTGCGTATCATTGTGTGTGAATCAGCGGAAGAAGTGGCTCTCAAGGCTGCCGTCGAATCGATCGAATACCTCGGCGAAGCCCTCTCCGCAACAAATCCAGAAGCAACTTGCGTCCTAGGGCTAGCCACCGGGAGCACTCCCCTGGGCCTGTACCGAGAATGGATCGAACGAAATCGCGCCGGGGAAATCAGCTTTCGAAACGCAACAAGCTTTAACTTGGACGAATACTGCGGTATCCCCGCTAGCGACCCGCAAAGCTACCACACGTTTATGCACGAAAATCTCTTTCGGCACATCGATATCGATCCGGCAAAGACTTTCATCCCCGTTACCGACGGCGATGACTTGACTCAAAGCGCCGAGCGTTACGAAGCGATGATTGAAGAAGCAGGCGGTATCGACCTTCAGATTCTCGGGATCGGAAGCGATGGGCATATCGGTTTTAATGAACCCGGTTCGTCGTTTTCTTCTCCAACGAGAGTCAAGACACTCACGAAGCGAACGCGGGAAGACAATGCAAGATTCTTCCCCTCAATCGATCACGTCCCACGCACGGCCCTGACCATGGGACTCGGAACGATCATGAGCGCTCGGGCGATTCTGTTGCTCGCTACCGGAAAAGGAAAAGCCAAAGCAATCCGCGATACGGTAGAAGGCCCCATCACAGCGATGGTTCCTGCTTCTATCCTGCAATTCCATCCCTATGCGACCGTAATCCTCGATGCGGCCGCCGCAAGCGAATTGTCGCTGATCGACTACTACGTCGACGCCGAGAGGAACCGTCAGCGATGAGTTCGTTCGGTTCAAACGCAAACAATGCTGGCTCGCGCCCTCAAGGTAACACCGCCGAACACCTGCGACTTAACCAATCCGAACAACGTGTTGGAAATTGGCAACGCTGGGGTACCTACCTCTCCGAACGTCAATGGGGAACTGTCCGTGAAGACTACTCGGATAACCAAGAAGCTTGGTTCTTCTTGCCCCACGACCATGCCCGCTCGAGAGCTTATCGATGGGGTGAAGACGGACTGCACGGCATCTGTGATAGGCAAGGCCGCTTGTGCTTCTCGTTCGCATTCTGGAATACACGAGATCCGATTCTCAAAGAACGACTCTATGGTTTATCTGGCCCAGAAGGAAACCACGGAGAAGATGTCAAAGAGTGTTACTACTATCTTGATGCGACCCCGACCTGCTCGTATGCCAAAGCCTTATACAAATACCCACATGCTCGATTCCCTTACGATCGACTGCATGAGACAAGTCGTTCACGCTCTCGGTTTGAACCGGAATTCGAAATTCTAGATACCGAAGTTTTCGACGAGAACGATTACTTTGATTGCGAAATCGAATACGCAAAACAAAGTCCCGATGACATCTTGATGAGGTTGACCATACACAATCGCGGTAGTCGCCCTGCTGTATTGCACCTCGTGCCCCAGCTCTGGTTTCATAACTCTTGGACTTGGGGATGCACGCATGATGGATGCACCGCAAAACCTCGTCTACGATTGATCTATCCCAAAGACGAACCAACAGGTGTGGTTCTTTGCGATCACGAAACACTCGGTCACTTCGAATTCCGCGTGCAGTCCGAAGTCGACCAAGAACCTCCGCAATGGTTGTTCACGGAGAACGAAACCAACAGCGAGAAACATCCCGGTGCACTCTCCTACGGAAAGTATTTTAAAGACGCGTTCCACGAATACATCGTACAAGGGGATAAGTCCAAGGTGCAGCCCAAGCCCTTCGGTACAAAATGTGGCGCACACTTTATGGCCATCATTCATCCCAACCGCCCAACGGTTCTTCGCTGTCGTCTTACCGGAGCCGGTGAGAACTCCGATCCAAACGCAGTCCAAAACACCGTTCCGGTCGTCGGCGATAAAATCCCGGATTCCTACCGACCCCTCGCCTCAATCGATAGCGACTTCGATTCGATCATCGAGTCCCGCAAATCCGAAGCCGACGCGTTTTATGCATCCACAATTCCTGACAACCTTTCCGAGGACGAAAAGCTAGTTGCGAGACAAGCCTACGCGGGATTGCTTTGGACAAAACAATTCTACTACTACGTCGTCGACGCTTGGATGCAAGGTGACCCCGAAGGCCGTCCGCTACCCTCGTCGCGTCTCCAAGGTCGAAACAGCGATTGGCAACATTTGTTCAATCGCGATGTGATCAGCATGCCCGATAAATGGGAATACCCCTGGTACGCCGCTTGGGATCTGGCATTCCACATGATTCCGATGGCCAAGGTCGATATCGAATTCGCCAAGAACCAGTTAATGCTGTTCTTGAGAGAATGGTATATGCACCCCAACGGGCAAATCCCAGCCTACGAATGGGCCTT
This sequence comes from uncultured Pirellula sp., assembly GCA_903820735.1. GTDB lineage: Bacteria > Planctomycetota > Planctomycetia > Pirellulales > Pirellulaceae > JBKCUI01. The sequence continues at coordinate 453 of CAIJIZ010000101.1, read as the reverse complement.
GAGCGATGTGAATCCCCCCGTTCACGCCTGGGCTTGTTGGCAAGTCTACAAGCAGTGCGGCGACAAAGAATTCCTCGCGAGAACTTTCCAAAAACTCTTGATCAACTTCACGTGGTGGGTCAACCGGAAAGACACACGCGGACAACACGTCTTCAGCGGCGGCTTCCTAGGGCTCGATAACATCGGAGTCTTCGACCGTAGCGCTCCACTGCCAGGTGGTGGAATACTCGACCAAGCCGACGCGACCGCTTGGATGGCTTTCTACTGCGGATGCATGCTGCAGATGGCTCTGGAACTCGCCGACGGAAGTCAGGCTTACTCGGATATGGCAAGTAAGTTCTTCGAGCATTATGTCGCAATTTCCGAAGCCATGAACTCACTGCACGGAACCGGCCTCTGGGAGGAGACCGACGGCTTCTACTACGATCACCTCTACCGCGACGGAAAAAGCAC
>CAIJIZ010000100.1 GCA_903820735.1 uncultured Pirellula sp. | reverse complement strand
TAACGAGTATCGTGCTGGTTAAAACTCGCCAATACATCGAAGTAGCCTTTGTATGAATTGCTCTGCGGTGAGGGTTGCCACGACTTAGATTGGACGAGGCACTCGGATCGATAGTCGAAATCGGAGGGGTTATGACACTTCAGACTCGTTCACCGAAAAAGATGCCCCCGAAAAGGAAGCCAATCGGGGGCATCTCTACAAAGTTTCCTCTGCACATCAACCAATGAAGCTTTGCTTAGTAAGCAACAAAAGTGTTGGCGTTCGTGAAGGCATACTTCTTGGTTTGCCCCTTGCCAATAGTGACGCTCATGGACCCAGCTGGGCCATCAGAATTGCTTGCCGCAACGGGAATGGTACCAGCAACTACTTTTGTTGCTAATACTTGCCCGGCATTCACAATCACACCGCCCGCGGCCTCAATTTGAGCCTGTGTTGGCAAAGGTGGAAGTGCGGCAGCTTTTGTTACAGCATCTTGCCCAACGAAGACTGCAATCGGCACTGCTTGGTCATTGCGAACACTGATCGTAGCATCCTTTTTCGCTCCGCCACCTCCTGCAAAGGAAGGAGCCGATAAAACGAGTAGAGCAGCCAACGCCATAAAAATTCGTCGATTAAACATAATTTAAACCTTCTAGTGTTGAAAAACTTTAAAACAGATACACCAACTCATGGAGAGTCCCAGAAGTAGGAGTGCAAACTCCCGCAACTGAAATCCGTAGACCCGCCCCTCCTTTCTGCGGGTCGATAAGCAACCAGAATCCGTTCGGTAAAGGACTATCTTCCCTTTCAGTCCTGATTATTCGTCGCAATCTCCCCACCACTTCTGGAGCACCAAGCACCTAAAATGCGGGAGTCGATTGATCTAGAGACAACGTTCAGCCTTCCGTCCATAAAGAGAACATGGACGCCGGAGTGATTTGAAGACATGCCATCCGATTGGTTGTCGTCTAAACTATGATTTTGCGAAAAGCAGTTTCGGCCACATGCCCAACGACCGGAGCTTTCTGAATTGCGATCGACGGATTCGGCAATACTGATAGTGTTTGAAAGCCCGTCGGTAATCGAAGCAAGACGCAGCGGATCGGGTTGTTTTCGAACGCGTACGATGACACTTCCACAACCAAATGCTTCGTTCGCCCCCAAGCCAATCGACAGACCTGTTAGCCCAGTGCCTTGCACACCCCCAAAATCGATCTTTCCATCGAATTCTTTCACAGCGCTTGGACAACGGTAAATAGCAATATTCGCCTTGCTCACCGGATAGTTGGAGCTTGGATCATCCCATCGTTTTTTAAAATCCAGGTTTGTGAAAAGCTTCGTCTCTTCCACGTAGGGTAGGATTTGAGAAGCCCATGAATGCTCCGTGGCGGATAGCAGTTCGCTTCCAATCGGAATATGCCCTGTCGCGATTATATAGTTTTCGAATCCTAGTCCGATGTTACGTAGATTGCTCGAGCAAGCGGCTCGACGTGCGGCCTCGCGTGCCATCTGAACGGCGGGTAGCAACAGGCCTGCTACAACCCCAATGATCGCCATGACAACAACCAGTTCAACCAGCGTAAAAGCTTTCCGTTGCATTTTTATCTCGCATTCCAAGTACAGTGTTTTCAATAGATGACTAATTACTAGTTCAGTAGTGAAGTTTGGCAATTGGCGCAACCGGAACGGAACCGGAACGAAAGACGCTACCTAGCGAAGTGATGTATCAAGCGACAGTGTTACGTACCATTCCTACATAACTCGAAAGCCTACAAATATCTGGCTGTGTCGGAGCGTTTGGACCGCTCACCGGAGTGCTTGCGCACTTCCGCTGCAACCGAAAGGGGCTCACGCAAAGAGGCGAAGACGCAAAGAAAACCGAATCAGATCTAGTAACCACTCCGCTGCTATTCAGACGGATGAGTCCTATCAAATCTCTGCTCCCCTTCTAATCCCAGCGGGAGATGGGGAGATAGGGTTCGTCGGGGAGGGCCGGGAGATGGGGGAATGAGTTCGTTGGTGGGGGCCGGGACGGCCCAGTAAAAGCGGCATGGCGCAAGCCATCCGGTGATGGAGTGCTGCGACGTCGAACCGATCGGAACGCTCACCGGAGTGCTTGCGCACTTCCGCTGCAACCAAAGGGGCTCACGCGAAGAGGTGAAGACGCAAAGGGAGATGAACCAGATTTAGTAGCCACTCCGCTGCTATTCAGACGGATGAGTCCTATCAAATCTCTGCTCCCCTTCTAATCCCAGCGGGAGGAGAAGGGGCCGGGGGATGAGGTGGGAGAACAAGCGCAGTTTGAGTTTTGCGAAC
>CAIJIZ010000099.1 GCA_903820735.1 uncultured Pirellula sp. | reverse complement strand
GCTATGGCAAGCAATGCAAGAAGTCAGCGAGAAAAGCGCTTTGCCGTTCTCAAGATTGCGAGGTTCAGAGAGTTGACGATCAAGCGTTGGTGTTAAGTCATCGAGAGTCCAATTGCGTACAAACGGGCGGTCGATCTTGGGGATCAGAGCAGTAGGTTGTTTAGAACGCTCGAGGAGTTCAGAGAGCTTGATTCGTTCGTTCTCATCGAGCAATTGCGTTGCGAGATGGAGCATTTGGTCTCTGCGCGCTCGAGCGGTGAATCCACCTTTCCAATGAGGAACTCGATCGACGACGAGTCGCAGGAATCGTTCACGAAGCTCGGGTGTCCAAGCACTTTTCAGACCCTCGGCGGTCAAAGCCTGAACATAATGGACTTGTTCTTCTTGAGAGCGGCTGGCCTCTAACAGGTTCAGCGCTGGTTCTAGGATGGATCGGCTATTCGTCGCGGCACCCATGGCGACGATCTCTTGGTTCACATGCCGATCGGAGGATGGAATTGTCGAGATGACGCGACTGAGCAGATCCGTTGCGGTTTGTTCGTCAAGCATACCGTGCCGAATCGATGCGACTGTAATGATTCTTAGATACCAGCTTTGCTCTTCGCTGCTAAGCGATTGAAAATCCAATCGCTTTATTGCGTCGATTATCTCAGCTTGGATAGAGCGACCCGGTTCTATCGAGCGACCCGGTTCTATCGAGCGACCCGGTTCTATCGAGCGACCCGGTTCTATCGAGCGACCCGGTTCTATCGAGCGACCCGGTTCTGTAGAGCGACACAGCGCGAGGAGGGCCTGCAGCGCGATTCTGGGATTCGGTTCGTTAATTGCACGCTGTTTCCATTCCGAAACGGGCTGCCACTCGAGCGCGATGCGGGCAGAGGCTCGAATAGCCCGATCCGTATGTCCGAGGTGTGGCCATAAGAAGTCAACGGCTTGGGGGAATGGCTGGCCATGTAAAGCCTCTAATTCTTTGCGTAAATGCTGAGCTTGTGCAGTTACTGGATCTGTTTTCGTTATTGCCGAAGGCTCGGTGGATTGTGGACCTGTGTAGCTGACTCTATAGATGGCGGATTGCGTACCTCGTCCACCGGTTAAGAAGTACAACGCGCCGTCTATGGGCGAGATGACTACATCTGCGATGGGTAGACCTTGTGCGCTGAGAAAAGGTTCAGCAGCAGCCGTGTAGGATGCGCCACTGGGGGTTAGGTCAACAGCGAACATCCGCCCGTAGCTCCAGTCACATGCAAACAATGCATTCTGATATCGAATTGGGAATTTCGCACCGTAACCGAAGCAGATGCCGGTCGGTGAACCTGGTCCGATGTTCGCTAGAGGTGGTTGGATATCTTCCCATTGCGGAGTCCAACTCCATAACATTTCCCCAGCGCGACCACCCCAGCCGCTATCGGTACCGCTGAGGATTTGTCGGATCGCGGTGGGCCTGTAATTGGGAAGCCCGAAGTCGTTTTCAAGATCGCTATCGTAGGTAAACAAGTCGCCGTGATGGTTGAAGGCGATGTCGTAGCAATTCCTCAGTCCCATGCATATGTATTCTCCGTTTTGGCCGTCCAAATCCGTCCGCATCACCCATCCCCCAGAATAGGGTTCATGGGTGAACTGAAAACCCCAGCTATCGCGATTCCAGTGTTTCGGGACTTTTCCCTTGTCGCATGGTAATCCATTGCGATCACCGCTGACGATGTACAGTGATTTTCCATCAGGCCCGGGGATTACGGCATGCAAGCTATGTTCCACCCAATTCGCCGCATCACCACGCACGCGGGGGAATTCGATAAGTTGAACGGCTGAATCAAGTTTGTCGTCACCATCTGTGTCTGCGATTTTGAGCAAAACATCTGGACGAAAGTTTTCCTCGGAATGATTCCCGTGTTGAATGACATACAGTGCCCCACCGATGAAGCACAATCCTTGAGAATGGCCCCACTGATCGGAAACAACTTCTACATTGCAATCGTCGGTTGTTTTTGCATCCGGAGGAGTCACTCGAAAGAGTCGTGCTCCTTGGTCTGAAGCATAGATTCTTCCGCGATCATCAAAGCACATTGCGACCCAGGAGCCTTGCTCTCGGGGAACAGAGTAGACCAGTTCGACCTTGAATCCTTCTTGGATGTGTATGTCGTGTGCTGGGGTTGCGGTTGATTGCGCAAGCACAGCGGCGTCGCTCGCAATAATACCGGCGGTTATCAAGGAAAGGACGAGCAAAGAGTTTAGAAGGGATAGCCGGTTTAAAGTCACTGCGGGGGATCGGAACACGATAGCAATACTCTGTATTCTCTAGGACTTGGAAGTTGTTTCTGGAGTTTTGCGAGGCTTGCGAAAGTATATCAGCAGCGAGCCGCATAGAAGGGCCGCGAGAAGTACGAGAGTCCACTGCGTGTTGTTGCCGATCTTCTCTGCGATTGGTTTAGCTACATTTGTGGTCAACGAATCGAGTCCGCTTTCGGCAAGTTGCAACGTTCCATCGAGAAAGGGTTCGGGGTTGGCAAGGAAGGCGGCTAGGACAGTGCCGGTGGAGAGCGCTAGTTTGTTGCGCCAGACGAAGTCCATCGCGCGATCACCATAGCGAGCGAAGAGTGCGAGTAAATCAGTATTGCTTGCAAGCGTCGCCGTGCCGGCATCGTCGGCGAGCATCACCAATCGACGCGCGTTTTGCGAGGAGAGGTTTGCAAGTGCTTTTGCGGCAGGAGCGCCGGAGGCTGTGAGAACTTTTTCGGCAACGACACCATGTTTCACCAACACCTCGCCAGCATCGTCTCCGAGAGTGGTAAGCAGAGATCTTCTGACCGGCGAGTTTAATACTTCAATGGCCTCGTCGCCATGCTTGGCTAATAACTTGGCAGCAGAAGTAATCTCGTCACCGCTCGACTCGAGGATTCCCACTGCCCTCGGACCGATTCGCTGGATTGCCTGAGCACCTTCGTCACCGGTTCGAACAAGTACGGCTTGTACTCGAGCGGTAAGTTTTTCGACTCCTTCGTCGGCGACCTCTTTGGAAAACTTTCTTGCCAATTGCTCAACAACTTCGCGTGCAACCCCAAGTTTTCCTTGGGCCAGGGTGGTGGAGCAAGTTGTGATGCTCAGCGACGAGGCAAACAACCCGATCCAAAGGATTTTACGAACGATCATCATGCAGGCTCCGGGTTGTTTGGGATTACGGTGTTGGTGAGGGTAAGGGTAGCTTCGGCAGGGCAAATAATTCATAGACGGCGGTACGACGAAGCGTATCGCGTTGAGAATTCCAACTTTTGAACTGACCGTCTAACCCTATCGTTTGGTTATCGCCATGGCAAATTAAATCTCGCAGTTGCGAGAGGCTTCTGGATAATTCAATGGCCAGTTCCAGTTCGGGGTCCGCGAAGTAATCCCACAATCGCGATACGATCTGGTCGACAACTAAGCCGGCGACAAGTCCGATGCCGAAAGTCGCCCAGCCGGAGGCGGCACCCGTTCCCAGGATGCCGGCCGATACCCCGAGACGCACGGCAACTTGTGCGAGGACTTCTCCGGCCACAAGGGATACTAACTGGCTTTCGATGTCGGAGGATAAATCTTGAGAAGCCGTATCCGAAACTTTTCGAAACGCCGTTTCAAAACCGAGGGTTAATTCTGATTCGGAGCCCAACGCGATCGCATCGTAGTCAGGAAGCTTTTCGATGTCGGCTCGCATTCGCAGCAGCATCTCATTCTCAAGATCCCGAACTTTTGCGAACCGCTCTTGGATGGATTGGCGGATCGCTTTTTCGAGCGTTCCAGGTGAGAAGATCTGCTCTTCGAATTTCTCCTTTAGGAACCGTTGGTGTTCGGTACCATCGCTCCATGGCAATTTGTCACGAACCAGACGCCATTTACTACCCCATCCTAAGCAAGTATCTGCATAGCTGTAGACTTGGCTGAATGCATGGAGGAAGAGTTCTTCGATTGGGGGGTAACCAAGTTCATGGAGCGCTTCGATTTCGCTTTGGGTGTCGGCAAGATGTCGATCGACTAAGTCCTTCAAGGCTTGGCGATCGCGGTGCTTGCTCTTTGCATGGTCTTGGGTGAGGGGTTTATCCCCTTGGATCCCAGCAGTGTACGGTGTGTTGGAGAGATTTGGTTTCGAGGAGAAGAGGTGGAAGCCGCAGTAGAGTGCGAGTAGGAGGCTGACGGCCAGGATAGTCCCGAGAATCGGCTCAGTAGTAAAGCGCTTCGCAAGCGATGGCTTTGCGGGGTGTTGTTGCAGGGAGTCTGTGAGCTGTTTCTCGTCGATGGTCATCGAATGCACACGAGAGAGGGGGAAAGGAAGTTCTCGTAGTCATTCTAACCTTGGACTGCGATAAAGGTAGTTAACGAACATACCCTGGCGGGTAGACGTATCCGCCACCGGCGGAGTAAGCCCCTGGTGGTAGTTGTTGTGGGTTTTGCGGATAGTAGGGGCCGTTTTGCATGTTGGGAGGCAAAACCATGTTTGGTGGCTGCATGTTTGGTGGCAGCGGTTGCCCTTGCTGTGGTGGCGGATACCAATTTCCGTTTGGGGTACCATTCGGAAGAACCGGTTGTTGGAACGCGGTTGGGTAGCCGTTCGGATTGCCGTATTGGGGTGGTGGCGGATATCCCGGGGCTTGGTTGTTCTGGTAGCCTGGAAGGTTTTGTACAGGGACTGGGTATTGTTGCCCGTTGTGTGAGACGACTGGGCCGTTGGCCGTCTGTTGCCACTG
>CAIJIZ010000098.1 GCA_903820735.1 uncultured Pirellula sp. | reverse complement strand
GAAAACAGGACGGTCGATTTCGGCGGGATCTCTTCGAGGTAATTGACGAATACCGCCCCTTTACCTCGAAATGTCTGTACCACGTACTGATTGTGGACAATCTCGTGGTAGACGAAGATCGGCGGGCCAAAGTGATTTAAGGCCAGATCCAAGCTGCGGACGGCCATATTGACCCCCGCGCAAAATCCACGGGGAGCTACAAGCAATATTTTCATCGTCATGCCATGTGTTCGGTTAAAAGCTTCGGTTCTAGAATGAGCTTCCGTAGTGTAAAATCTTACCCGCTCCCGCGTTTTTCGCGAGGCACACCGAGTCGAACTCGGAGGTTTTCGCCATTCCTGAGGTTTTTGCCAATCCTATAGCGTCGAAGAGTGCATCGTTGGGAGTTCGAGCCGGTTCGAAACAAGTTATCGAAGACCTTTCCTGGTGTGGTCCAGGTTCGGCTCAGCGACGTATGGGAATTGATGAGGCTTTCGAGTACTGTCGAAAGCTGGCAGCAAACCACTACGAAAATTTTGCTGTCACGAACATCTGGATTCCATCGGATATCCGACCCCATTTCACCAGCGTTTATGCTTACTGTCGCTGGTCCGACGACTTGGCTGACGAAATGTCTGACCCCGCCCAAGCCACGGAATTGCTTCATTGGTGGAAGGAAGAGCTGCACAAAGGATTCTCAGGGCGATCATTCCACCCAGTGTTTATAGCTCTGCACGAGACTCAACGAAATTTTTCGCTTGAAATCAAACCGTTCGAAGATTTGCTCTCTGCGTTCATGCAAGACCAAAGTGTTCTTTCTTACGAGGATGACTTGCAAGTCGCAGACTACTGTTCTCGTTCAGCAAATCCCGTCGGCCGTATCGTCTTGGCGTTGGCTCGCTGCGCCTCCGAGCAGACGATCCGATGGTCGGATAGCGTCTGCACCGGTTTGCAACTGGCGAATTTCTGTCAGGATGTCAAGCTCGATGCGGAACGGAACCGAACCTACCTACCTCGCTCCCGAATGCACGCCGCTGAAATTGACTCGAGCGATTGGAGTCGCGGTTCGGGGCACGCAAAGGATGCTTTAGCGGATTGGGCTAAATTGGCCAGAGAGTCGCTGCGCAACGGCATGCCCTTGGTCTGCACCGGTCCCTCGTGGTTCCGTCGCAGCATGCGTCTCTTTATCGGAGGCGGATTGCAAATCCTCGATAACATCGAGAATGCAAACTGGGACGTTTGGAACCAAACGATCGAAGTCACCAAGTATCAAAAAGCTCGATTGGTTGCGAAAGCTTGCTTGGGACTCCCCAAGCTAACTCTTGCCGATGCCCAATCTGCTCAAACTCGAACGGCCGGACCGAGGTCTTCGAGGTCACGCACTTCGAACTCGCTTTCGCCAAGTCAACCGGATACTTCCTCATGAGCGACTCCCTCGAATCATCCTATGATGTCTGTCGACGGATTGCCCAATCAAGCGGCTCGAACTTCGTTAAAGCCTTCGATTTTCTCCGCGAAGATCGTCGTCGAGCAATGTTTGCTCTATACGCATTCTCCAGGCTTGCGGATGACGCTACAGATGGCATTGATGAACGATCGAAGTCCGGGCCAACGGCAGGACAGGAGCATCCGTCAAACTCCCTATGGCAACTTGATCGGTGGCTTGAGTGGATCGACTCGTTGGGTTCAAGCGATCGCAGTATTTCCCACAGTGCATCTAAGAATTCTTCTGGAACGCAGTCTTCTAGATCTAACCAAGACGAGAGTCTCCGAGAAGTAATCTTTTTCGAAGTTGTCAATAAAATCCGTCCTGCACTTTCGGATAGTGTGCAGAGGTTTTCGATTCCAACGGGTTTGCTCAAGGAGCTTGTTCGCGGCGTGGATCACGATGTGCATCATTCGACAATCGCTTCGTACACGCAGCTTCAAACCTACATGGATCGAGTCGCTTCTGCGGTGGGACTATGTTGTTTGGCAATTTGGTCACCTGAAGGCTTACCAAAACCCGGCACTGAGCGATGGCAAGACGCGGTGCATTGCGGGCATGCCTTTCAACTGACCAATATCCTCCGAGACGTGGTTGAAGATGCCCAACGACGGCGGATTTATTTAGCTAGCGAGGACTTGAGAAAATTCGGCTTCGATGACCCAAGCTGGATCGACGCGCTGAATCAATCGGATCCCAAAGCCCGCGAGGCATCGATTGCTTCGAAGGGAAATTGGTTGGGGCTCATGCAAGTCTATCAGCAGCGAGCCGAGGGATGCTACGCGCGAGGTTGGAATGTACGCCAGGGGTTGGAGCCTGATTCTTTGCGCATGTTTTCGATGATGTGGCAGACTTACCATTCGCTTTTCGAGCACATTGCCAGAGATCCTTGGGGCTCATTGCGGGGCCGTGCAAGTTTGACGAACCTGCAAAAAGGTAAGCTTGTTGCGAATCATCTCTTTACCCCATGGTTTCGGTCGCGATTGACCAAGCTTGATGATCTACAGCTTATGAATGCAATTGGAAGTAATGTACAAGTTCCCGAAGTCGATGTTGAAAGTCGACGGGAGGATGAAAGCAGTGAGCTTTCCTTTGCAGTTCATCGAACGCACTCGCCGCGAATCGCAGTGATCGGCGGAGGGCTTGCGGGGATCCAAGCTGCCGGGGTGCTTGCAAAACATGGATGTCATGTAGAAGTTTTCGAAGCTCGTCATCGACTTGGAGGGCGGGTCGGGTCGTTCGATGACTCTGGTTCGAATCGGCCCATCGATTATTGTCAGCACGTTGGGATGAAGT
>CAIJIZ010000097.1 GCA_903820735.1 uncultured Pirellula sp. | reverse complement strand
TCGAGCATTTTCAGACGGCCAAGGTTGCGGCAAGTATTTTTGGGGAAGAGAGCCTGCTGAAGGCAAGGGCCCTCATGGGAGGGTATCGCGAATGGGTTCAAGAAGAGCAGTTGCTCAATGACAACAGTGATCGGGCGGGAGTTCGATCGATGGCATGGATGTTGTTTTTGGGGTTTGAGGGGCTTGGGCTCTACAAGCTCATCGCGGCGATTGCGACCAGGCATTTCAATGTGTTGTTTTTGCTTGGCTACATGGTTTTAATCCCCATCGTCATGCTGGTCATTTTGTCGCGCAAACGTTTGACCGAGCGCGGTAAGAGATTCTTGAGCGATGTCCAATCAGCTTGTCGTTCGGTTAGGAAATACAAGGCAGTCGAATTGCGCAGAAGGAGCGAACTAACTGTGCTTGCTTCCGATTCGACTCTGCCACTCTTGGCGATGGGAGTGTATGGAGTTTCTTCGCTGCAAGGAAGTTCGCTTGATCCGATGTATCAGTCGTATCAGAGGTCGATTGCGAGTGCTGGGGGGTGTGGTGTAGTCACGGGGGGTTGTGGTACGACAGTCTGCGGGAGTGGGAGTTGTGGTGGAGCGGGGGCGAGTTGCGGCGGCAGCGGCGGTGGTGGCGGGTGTGGAGGCGGCGGTGGTTGTGGAGGGGGTGGTTGCGGTGGCTGTGGAGGTGGCTAAGGGGAGTGGGTGGTCAGAAATTAGAAGAGGTCGACACAATTCACACATGAGAGATTAGTTGGATGGTTTTCGACAATTTAGCGAAGCTTGGGGTGGGGCTTGGGTTTCGCGAGCCGATGCTTGCGGAGTTGTTCGCTTATCGTTCCTCGATTGATTTCCTGGAGATTACAGCAGACCACTATTTCGATGCTTTGCCGGTGAAAATGGCGGAGCTCGATTTATTGCAGCGAAATTTCCCTTTGATTCCGCACGGTCTTGCGATGTCGCTCGGAAGCGCTGAGGGGCTTGATGACGAATACGTCAAGGCATACACGCAGATTGTTCAACGTGTAAAACCCGTTTGGTGTAGCGAACACATCGCCTTCACACGCTCGGAGGGGATCGATGTAGGACACCTGCTGCCACTTCCCAAAACGGATGCTTCGCTGCGAGTTCTTCATAATAACATTTCAAAGTTGCAAGATCATCTGCAGGTGCCTTTGATCTTAGAGAACATTACCGAGATGTTTCGTTATCCAGATGAGAAGTACGATGGAGCTGATTTCTTGTGCAAGCTCTGCGAGCAGAATGATATTGGATTACTGCTGGATGTTACCAATCTTTTTATCAACGCAGCCAATCAAGGATGGGATCCGATTGAGCATCTTCGTCGTTTGCCGACGGACCGCATCGTACAGCTTCATTTCGTCGGCGGGTATGTGGAAGATGGTCAGTGGGTAGACAGCCATAGCCTTGCAACTAACGAGGAAATATGGGATTTGATGAAATCGGTTTTTCAGGTCACGGATGTCAAAGGGTGTATTTTGGAGCGGGATGAACATATCCCATCGTTGTCCGAACTTGTATCGGAGTTGGATCGAGCACGAGGGTTGATGACAAGCAGTAAGCAGTTGGCAAGCTAATCGGCTGGAAAGCCAAACGGGTGTAGAGGCACTTGAGAATGAGCAGTCAAGGAGATCCGATGAAGGAGGACCGGGAATCCGACGAGATCGCGGATTTAGCAAAGCTGCAGTCGATGGTGGTTCGTGGATTGGTGCGATCGGAAGCTATTCCAGCGGTTATTCCAGCGGTTATTGACGAGGATGAATTTGAACGTGCTGCGAGGACTTTGATTCGCAAGCGAATGGCGCAGACGCAGAGTTTGTTGCCGTTGAGCAATCGCGAGTTAGAAGGGAGTTTTCGAGTGTACTTCCAGCGATTTGCGCAAACGCATCATTTCAACGGTCGCCGCGCGATTGCACTGGATGGATTGCATTTTTCGAGTTGGATGTTGAAGAGAACTCTTGGATTCAGTGCGTCGTGTATCGAAGCGTTACGGTGGGAGCACGAGTGGTGCCGGTTGT
>CAIJIZ010000096.1 GCA_903820735.1 uncultured Pirellula sp. | reverse complement strand
GTTTGGATCTTCTACATCGGTAGGTTCGAAGGAAACGCCAGCACCTTTACCGAATCGCAAAAGGTACTGAACTCCGTCTTTGAGGGTGACTTGTAGATCCCCATTTTCGGAAAGAATCTCAAAGTCCTGTTGCCCAGATCGTCGAACGGGGAAGAACCCTCGTCGGGCAAGCGCGGACTTGGTGGCATCCCCAAGTTGTTCACCTCGCAAATCGGCGGCTACGCCAGCTGGCTTTTTCGATACGTTTGCTATCCGAAGATTATCCAATGCATTCTTCATATCGTTTAGCTTCGTCGCATTCAACTCTTCGGAAGGCTCGAGCAATTTCGGTTTTGCTTTTCCTTCTGAATAAGTCGTCATCGACTCGGGAGCCCACTTCGCGGTGCGAATGTCGTACTTAATGTCCGCATCGTAGTTAGGGATCAGATCGAGCGTACCGTTTCCGGTCGGGACTGCGGTGTAATTCCTGATACCGATGGTCTCGATGTCGTTAGCACTGAGCTTGAGCAAATCAGACTCGATCCATTGCTTGAAGTCGGTACTCAACGAGGTCGGATTGATTTCAGCAACATAAATCGCATCCTCCGCAGGGATCCTAACGAACCGCTTCTTTGGATCTTGTGCGTCTTCTTTTCCAATGATCAGATCGGCGAGGACATCACCTTTGGAGTCTCGGAACTGAACCATTTGTCCAACCCCTTCGCCACCTTCGGATTCCTTCGACTTATCAGGCTCGAGAACACCGAAAAGCTTATGCTCATCTCGCTTTTCGCTTGCCACGTTAAGGATCTTCAATCCGATGAACAGGTTCGCAGCATCGCTCATCTGTTTGTTAGCGTCAGCGGGATAGTTTTCATTCGAGGGGATCGACCAGACCCCTGTCTTGCTATCCTTGGAAACCTCAAATTCATCGTACTGCTCTTTGTCGGAATCGTACTTGAGAATTTTCAACGAAGAGGCTTCAAGCGGATCGGTGAACTTCTCAAATAGGACTTGATTGACGCGAGCCGTCGCATTGACCGCATCGGTGGAATAGTTGCGAGTTGTCGTTGCCCATGCTAGGAGCGAGGTAACGGCCGCAACGGCCACCATTGCTCCGGTTTTTGCCGATTCAGACACAGGGATACTCTCCGTGATTAAATTTTGATTCGAAGGGTTAAACGAAGGGGAACCGACTACTTAACGCAAACGCGACTTGGAAATACCTTCGCGCTCTCGCAAGCGTCGTGATACCATAACGACAATACCGACGATCAGTGGTGGAATTGGCGGGATGAACACAGCGAGCATCTTGTAGTTGTTTTGGATTTTGCGAATTGCATCATCGGCTCGTCTTCGCGCGTCTCGGATGTTTCGATCCCTTTCGCGTTGCAACTTCTCTTGCTCAATCTCAAGTTTCTTTGCGAGCTGAGCTTCTTTCATTTGGTACTCGGTGAGCCGTTGGAGCAATTCTTGCTGCTTGGATGCATCGATAGCTCCTTCGGACTGCAACTTATCGACCGCTTCTTTGAACTGACGCTTGGCCTTCGCACTGGCGTCTTCTACTTCAGCGACCTTCTCGTTGTACTTCGCGTTCGCGGCACTTTGCTCTTCAGCTTCCAAACGCCGAGCTTCTTCGGCTTGGGCCTCGACCAACTTCAACGTGCTATAAGTTGGCACATGCCGCCGAATCGCAGGGTATTTTGTCTCTCCAACAAGTTCATCGACGACATTCAGTACGAAAGTAATATTTTGGAACTGGAACTTGACGTCTTCCAGTTGCGAAGGATTTTTGCGAATGTCAACGAACACGCCAGACATGCAGTCTAGGTCGGAAACGTAAACCACCTTCAAAGGTTTGTTCGAACCTGCTCCTTCAGCATCGCTCGAAGCAACTGGATCCTTTGATTCGATCTTCGCTGCGATCACCTGGGGCCCGATTGGCTTGCCTCGTCGATTCCGGATTTCCGTTGCTCGATCGAGGGTGCTTCGCTGCATGGAACGCAGTTCGGAAAGGGATATCATCCCTGAGAAAGTCCCGGTAGAAACCAATGGTGTGAAGAGGGTCTTCGCACCGTTCTTCGGTTTGAGGGTACCACCGAACAAGAACATCAGTTCCTTGAGTCCCTTGGTAATCTCACTTTCCTGATTAAACGATACTTCGCCACCGGGCGCTTCTTCGCGAATAAACAACCACAGGTCGGTCGACTGCTGCATCGCTTCGAGAATCGGGTAAGGATTGTACTGCTGCCAAGCTAGATCCGGAGTGAAGAGTCCCATAGGGCTGGGTTGCCCCGGTACATCAATTTCGAGCAACTCCCATAGTTGCTGAATCTCACCCTTCGGCGATGGAGCACCGCCACCGAACATCCCGCCACCCATCGGGGGCTTGGGATCTCCCGTGCCAGGTATTCCCGGACTGATCGCCGACTGTGGATCTTCAAAAATCGCTGTTGGCAAACCAGATCGAACTGCGGCAACAAAATTGGTCATTTCCTCGGGGGTCAACGACGAAGGTTGCACTGCCAACAGAACATCGATCCGTTGCAAGTCGATCGGTGAAGCCGCGTTGACATCGACCAGTTCAAACTCTTTACCAAGCTCTTCGATGATTGGTTCTTGGGGCGTCTGGCGGAACGTCCCCATGTCGAGCCCACCCATCATTTTCGCTTCGGTCTTCAAAACGCCAAGTTTCTTTCTTGCTGGCTTAGCCACCGTTGTAAGGGAACGGGCCAACTCATATTCAACTGGAATACCTGGCTCGAAGAACGGGATAACTACTTTCTGAAGACCTGATCTGAAGGCGGCCCCCAACAGAATGGGTTGATCGGACAGAGTGCCACGCTCTCGGACACGCACCGTTTGGGGTATGATCCCGTATTGTTGCTCTGCTTGCTTTTCTTCATCGCTCGAAGGAGAAATCGAGTCGTAGATGCGAACTTGCATGGGCACGCCGGAGGAATTCGCGGTGGCTTCAAATTCCTTCAACAAAGAAACCAATTCGACTTTGGTCTTCGCGTACATCTCTGGAACGTCGGCCGAGATGAAGGCATCGACGACGATGTCGCGTTCTTTTCCAAGGTTGCGGATCATATCCGTGGTCACATTCGACAACGAACTGACTTGCAATTCCGTTGCGTCGTATCGTCTGTCTCGATTGCGGAACAACAAACTTCCGGCGATCACGATCGCCAACAACATCAGTGCTCGGACCAAGTAGTGTGCGAGGGTTTTGTTCCCATCTTTACCGCTATTCCAGTGCCGTTTCCCAATCAGAATCATGCACAAGTAAACGCCAAAGGATGCGAGCAGCAGGAAGTAGGCCAAACCGGAGAGGCTGATGATCCCACGGCCGAAATCATCGAATCGCTCGGCGAGACTAAATCCTTTGATATCTCTTGCCCAACCTCGGCCAATGATGGTGTCCGATGCAGCAGCGAAAGCCAAAGGGGCGTTAAACAAAGCGCCCAGAATAAAGCCCACTGTTAGGTTGTTGGTCAAGAAGGAGGCCACCATGCCGATGGCGATCATCGCAAGGCCGATGAGCCAATACCCAACATAGTTACTGAAAAACAATCCGGTATCGACTTCCCCATTCGTCAGGAACGCCAACACGAGGAAGGTCGAGAACTGGGAGAACAGCAGCGAGACCGTATAAATCGCAGCCGCAGCGACGTATTTACCGATCACGATGTCGAAGTCAGCGGCTGGCAAGGTCAGCAGCAATTCATCGGTGCCTTGCCGACGTTCTTCGGCCCAGATGCTCATCGTAATGGCTGGGATAAAGAACAGCATGATGTAAGTAAACCACTTGTTGAGTTCCGAAAGCGTTCCAAGATTGGAACTGAAGAACTCGTGAGGCCAGAATGCAGCCATGCTTGTAAGAAGCACGAACAAGCACAGGAAGACGTAGCCTGTGGGGTTGGAAAAATACCCATAGAAGTTTCTCTTTAAAACCGCGTAGGCGACTCGCCGCCCACGGGCCAAGAGCAATACCATTGCGAACAAAACGCCCAATGAGACGATGTCCAGCAACAGTAGTCGCAGTAAAGCACTTGCAATCACTTTGGAATATCCTTCTTCAATCCGAATGAAAACGAATCAGCAGTACAACACCGTATTAAACTCGTGCTTTGGCAAGCATCAAGCTGCGGCGCCGGTAAGTTTATGGAACGCATCGGTCAAGTCTCCCTTGACCTTCTTCAAGTCGTCGACTGTCCCCTCGAAGACCTTGCGACCTTCATTGATCATGATGACACGACTGGCCATCGCTTCTACTTCTTGAAGAATGTGAGTCGACAACAGAATCGTTTTGGTTTCACCAAGTTTCCGCATCGTGTTGCGGACTTCGCGAATCTGGTTGGGGTCAAGCCCGGCTGTCGGTTCGTCAAGAATCAGGACATCCGGTTCGTGCAAAAGGGCTTGGGCCATTCCGACCCGCTGACGGAACCCCTTCGAGAGCTTGCTGATGGCTTTATGCAGCACCGTTTTCAAGTCGCACATTTCAACGACTGCTTCGATGCGAACTTTCTTGTAGTCCCGCTCGAGCCCACGAGCATCTGCGAAGAAATTCAGCAAGCTGAAAGGGGTCATGTCGGGATAAAGCGGCCCATTTTCGGGCAAATACCCCAGATGCTTCGAACCGGCGATCCGATCCGAAAACATATCGTGACCGGCGATCCTCGCAGAACCTTCACTAGGAGACAGATACCCCGTGAGCATTTTCATCGTGGTACTTTTCCCCGCCCCGTTCGGGCCGAGAAACGCCACGAGTTCACCTTGGTTTATAGAAAACGATATTTCTCGTGCGGCCGCAAAAGGACCGTAAAATTTCGACAACCCGATCGCTTCGATCATCGCCGTCGAGCTTGCAACTTTGTTACCCATCGTTTCTCACTCGTTCTCTCACGTACTCGAAGATTTTTAAAAAGCTCCTGGATCGCCAGCCCAAACCCTCCACAGGATCGCCAAATAGCAAGGCCACCAATGGAAAAACCGATTGGCCAGTGCCAATGAACCACCTCGATTGGGAAATAGGCGTTCCGGACTTGCTCAATGGCAGCGTCCGCCTCCGCAAGGCGTCAGTATAGCGGTTCTGCCATTGGCGCGTATACGCCCTAGAGAACCGGTCGGTTCACGAAGAAAG
>CAIJIZ010000095.1 GCA_903820735.1 uncultured Pirellula sp. | reverse complement strand
AGTCTGTAGACGGTAGCAAGCCGGGAAAGCGCAAGCCCATCGCAAACCTGGCACGTCAAGAAGACTTCGTTTGGGGGCTTGTTTTCAAATGCCTGCTACAGCAACGCAGATCACGATAGCAAATCCGAGAAAAAGAATCAACCACTGTTGCGACTTTAAGGAAAGCAATAAAACCAAGGGAAATCGCAGCGGCTTGGGAAAAGAATTACTTGGGGTCTAAGCGTCGAGGCTTCAGTGCCCGGGACCCCTGCACATCGAAAACCGTGATTCTCACGAGAGAGGAATCGGAATCGAGGTCAATTTCGTAGACAACATCGTCGAAAGAGGACTCAATTTCCGTGCGTAGCTCCTTGAAAGCCTTGACCGAAGCTGGGCGAAGAGCGTTATCGCTGAGTTCCACTCGATCGGGGTTTCCGATTGGGGCCCCTTGGAAATCACGGACAGAAGGCTCGAAAATGAAGAGGTGGCCATCTTTGACGCGAAGGGGAAACCGTCCACGCATTGCGTTTTTGAAGATCGTCGTACGATCGAGACCAGAGATACCAGCGGCCTTGCGTTGACTGATCCAACAGGACATGTCGTCGAAATGCTGGCGATTGGTAATCATTAGAATTGACCCGGGTGGAACAACAGAACCTGCCCGCCATTCCCGGAAACTTCAAAAAATCCGACTTGCATACCCCGCAGGACACTGTAAGTTTTACTGAAGTTGTCCGAAAATGATCAAAGCCCTCACCTGAGGCGAGAACTGCACTTTTTTCTTTTTCTCGCTTCAAAAGCGAGGTCGACGGGGCTCGAACCCGCAACCTCCGGATCGACAGTCCGGTGCTCTAACCAATTGAGCTACGACCCCGTTTGGGGATGCGTAAGTATATCGTCGGTTTGTCGGCTTGCAAGTCGATTCAGGGGGGGGGATGGGCCGAGTTTTTTCGTTCCCGTTTCGGTGCAATTCCCCCCTTCGTCAAAACCGGAACGCTAACTGATTGTAGAAAATCCAACCGGAATTATCGTTGAGAACCAGGAAGTCGGTTTCTCGATAATCTACTTGAAAACTGTACTGGACCTGGGGGGAAACATCCCAAAACAAGCTGCTGTAATACGCTGAATTTTTAGCGATCGAAGCGGCCGAAACAGGTAGATCGCGCCGCAGCGGGGCTTCAATCCCGTAACCACCATGCACGTGCAAGCGATTCGTCAGGTAAACGAAGGCCTCCACAAAACCGCCCTGCCCGCGAATGGCTCGAAACGTTTGTGAATTAAACGTCTGAAAAATCGTACCGGCATAGGTTCCCATTCCTTGCCCAACATATCCTTCTGCGATGACCCCAAGGCGATCGGTAAGATTGACTTTGGTGTCGACCGACATGCCTCCGATGTCGATCACGGACCGAATAGGGATGGACGGATCAATATCTTCCAAGTCGTAGATAATTTGGGAATTTCGAACTCTACCGACCATGCCTGCAACTCCAACTTCGATTGGGCGTTCCCTCCTACCCCCGGCTAGAGCTTCGACCTCCCCGATTCCCAGCACGCCGCGGACTTCAAAATTGGGGACTCCATCGGACTCGGTCGACCTGCGATTCGCGTCGATGAGGATCGTCGATATCGGATCACTCAACGCTGCTTGCAAGGTTCCTTGAAAACTGGAGCTTGGCTTCCAAAAAGCCTCTGCGCGTAACTGTCCGCGAAACGTCCCCGCGTTGCCGGTTCCACCCATCAACGTCAACGGAATGACGACGGGGTCTCGCGGGGCGAACAAATCGGGCTGCAAACCCGCCGATACGCGAAAATGTTCATTGCGCATTTCTCCAAACGCAATCACTGGCATAAAGCCGTACACATCGGAAGTCATGGTCGAATTCGTAAAATAAAACCTAGCAAACGCGCCGGTATCCCACTGCCCAACCTTGGGGCCAGCATACAAGAACTGAAGATTGGATTGCCTCGCGTGCATCTCAAAGGTCGCATTGTCTTCCCCAATTAAGGATGGTGGAAGCATGAACAGCGGATTCCACGGAACGAACGCGCGATCTGTTGCGTTGACTCCTAAGAGCGATATCGTGCCCGAGACGTTTAACTGCCCCAATCCATTCTGCAAACGAATCGATTCGCTCGGCATGGCGATTGGAACTTCCTTCGACGACGGCGTCTGGAAGTAGCTTGATGGCTTGAAACTCGCTGGTTGAACCTCCGAGGGCTTAAAATCCTCGAGCCCCTGGCTCTGTGTATTCTCGAAGGCGAAATCGTCGGTTAGCCGTGTCAGGACCGGCCCTTGATCCTCGGGAGGACCTACCCGCGTCTTCGGATCCTGACCCATAAGGGCGAGTTGTTGCACGAGCACGAACAGAACTGCGCATGACGTGTATTTACTCAAGCTAAATCGAATCACGGGAGAGAATCCTTACGCACGCACACGACAGTTTCGATGGTCGCGATGGCTGCATTCACCATCATTGCCTTCGCATTAGCAAATAGAGTGTTGCGAAGTCAATGCAGTTTTGGTCGCATTAAGGGCGAGGCTTGCGCCTTAGCAACGGGTTTTTCCTAGCAAGCTGAGCAAACCCTTGTGGAGTAATAGCAGATCCCTCGTAGATCAAACTCTCAAGCTTGGGAATGCTCGATAAGACCTCGATCGACTTGTCGCTTACCTGCGTCCCTCCAATCCAAAGCTTGCGCAACGATCGATGTTTTGCCAATTCAGCAATCCCTCGATCGGTCACTTTGCATTCCGTAAGGTCAAGTTCAGTCAGGTCATCCATCGCGGCGATGCTGCTCATCGATGCGTCGCTGATATTCGTCAGCTCCAAACTGAGGCGCTTCACATCCCAAGCCGATTGCTTGCTCTCTAAAAACAATCGATCAGTGACTTGAGTAAACCCTAGATCAAGCCATTCTAGTTTTCTCGAGGATGCATCCCAGCTAAGCAATTGATCATCGTTCACATCGCAACGTGTCAGGACGATTTCATTTCGCCCTACGATGGGAGCTCGCGGAGAATCCTGCAAGTGACTGACTTGAAGATAGGTGTCGTAATCTTGGATAAGTCGATTATCGGGATCGAAGATTCCATTTGCGGCTTTCCCATCGTTGCGGTAAACACTCCGCAGATAATCTAGGAATTTCCCACGCCGTTCGGTCGTTTGATCCAGTCCGAAGTGAGCCAAACCACAAGCTTGTGAATACCAAGCGGCGACGTCGGATTCCTTGCGCAGTCTCTCGCCGGTAGCACTGCTGAATTCATCCCAAGGAATCCAGTACTGATCTCGAAGGCGACGAAATCTGGATGCTTGAAGCCGAGGAGCATCCCATCCACCTACATCGATGATACGAAGACCTCCAACGTTCACTTCGGACCAAGACTCCATATAGAGTGCCGCTCCTTCGATAACCCAAAACCCAGGACTCTTATCCGGATCGAACCCGTAACCACTCGAACGATCGAAAAGCTGGTGGGTCACTTCATGCACCAAGGTCGGTAACGACTTAGCACCCTCCCAATAAAAGAAGACGGTGCGATGAACTGGACTGTAGTACCCGGTCGAAATGGCGATGCGGGGCTCAATGGTTCGCAAGGCACGCACATACGCTTCGCGTGTACGAAACAAGACGATTCGATCAAGCCCGCCGGATCGGTTCGAAGCATCTGGTTCAATCGCCGTTTCAAATACGTCTTGCCATACTTTCCATATAGACTCGCAAGCCAATGCAACTTCTACGGAGGACTTTTCTCCCGCTTGTGAAAAAACCTCGTAATGCTCGGACTGAACAAAAGCATAAGAACCGGGATTCCAGCCGAGCAATGCATAGTTTTGACTGGCTCGTTTTGCAGTTAAGCCTGAAGGTAATGATTTCTCAGCCCTTACGCCCCGTGGTGTGGAACCTCCAATAACCCATTGTGTTTCGTTCGGACGGGTAGCCATAAGTGCCGAGGTTGTCTCCTCGAGCAAGCCAGCATTATCAAGCCAGGCCCGAAGCTCATCAGCGCGGCGAGTGGCCTGAGGTGTCAGGTCGGGTAGAAAAAAACGACGACGCCCCTGCGGCATCGGCCCGAGAACCAACTTGAAAAGTTCGGCTAACCGATCGGGAGAAGGAAGGGAATCGCTCGACGAGATATCGTTCGCTCCAAGCGAACCGCTTGGTAGCTTGGGTGAAGCTGATCCATCACGACCTGGGTCTTGCGCCCGGATACGCTCAAGCAAATCTCCCTTACCGGGGACTTGATCGAGCGAGCGGTCTTGAGCAACGAGTCGCGGAGGCAAGCACCAAGCCGCGACGCAAAGAAACCCGAGAAGTATTTTTTGCCAACAAGCGTTGGCTAACGCGGCTTGCGCCATGTCCGGTAGTACCCGACCTTCTCAAGTGCTTGATAGACTTCTTCAAGTGTTTTTTCACCGAAGTTTGCGATACTCAGAAGCGTCTCAGGGCTGGCCTGAAGAAGCTGCCGAACGGTGAAGATGCCTTTTTCTTCCAAGCAGTTCGTTGTGCGAACTTGCAAGCCGATTTCGGCGGTGCTCAATTCAAGATTCTCTTGCAGACGGCGAGCTGCCTCGTCCGCTTGGCTGATAGGAACGCGAGTCATTCGTCTTTTCCTCCGTGGCCAGCATCAGGTGAATCGAATCGATCACCCTGCATGTCCTAGTCGATTTCCTTCGATCGCTTATGACTGCTGGATGTTTCCATTCCTCATCCAAACCGACGCAGCCAATCCTTGCGAGTCGTTGAGGTGGGAGTATAGCGAACAAGTTGAATGATTCCAAGCAATTCAATATTTTTTTTGGAAAGTCCTAAAGAATTGACTT
>CAIJIZ010000094.1 GCA_903820735.1 uncultured Pirellula sp. | reverse complement strand
GCTGGGATAAACCCAGTTGGAGTCCGGGTCATCCCGTAATAAGTCGCCGCGAGGAGTCCGACGTAGAGGAGCATAACCAAGGCTCGACCGGTGACGAGTCGCGAGACACTGCCGGCGTAGAGGTTGGAAGTCCAAGCGAAGAACTTGTTGAACCCTCGAAAGAACCAACCGAGCAGTGCGTTGAGCACTTTCGATAGCGGGTCGGTTTGTTGAGCTTTGGGTTTCAGCAGCACCGCGCAGAGAGCGGGGCTGAGGGTCAGCGAGTTGACTGCGGAGAAGAACGTCGAGACGGCGATGGTAACAGCGAATTGCCGGAAGAATTGTCCCGTGATTCCCGAGATGAAGATACAAGGGATAAACACGCACATCAGCACTAGGGAGATCGCGATGATTGGCCCGGACACTTCAGACATCGCTTTGACGGACGCGTCGCGGGGACTCATGCCGTGTTCCAAATGATGCTCGACGGCTTCGACCACCACGATAGCATCGTCGACGACGATACCGATCGCGAGGACGAGTC
This sequence comes from uncultured Pirellula sp., assembly GCA_903820735.1. Lineage (GTDB taxonomy): Bacteria > Planctomycetota > Planctomycetia > Pirellulales > Pirellulaceae > JBKCUI01. Next base: position 5,104 of record CAIJIZ010000094.1, on the reverse strand, counting down.
CGAAGAGGGAGAGGTTATTCAAGCTATATCCGATCCCGTGCATCACCGCGAAAGTACCGATGATAGCGACAGGAACAGCGATCAGTGGAATGACGCTAGCGCGCCAGGATTGTAAGAACGCCAGCACCACAATTGCGACCAGCAGGATCGCATCGCGCAGTGATTTGAAGACTTCCATGATCGACTCGGAGATAAATGGAGTCGTGTCATAAACGATCTTGTAATCGACACCTTGAGGGAAGTTCTCTTTGAGGCGTTCCATTTCGGTTCGGATACGTTTTGCCGTATCGATCGCGTTGGAGCCTGGTTGCTGATAGATCGCCATACCGATCGATGGTTGCCCGTCCAACGTACAGGAGGTGTCTTGGTTTTTTGCACCGAGTTCGATGCCACCGTATGTACGATCATTCGATAGTTTTCTGGAATCGGAAATCACATCGCGCAGATAGACCGGCGTACCCGATAGGCTTGTGCCGACGACGATGCCTCGGAATTCCTCAGGCTCTATTAAACGACCTTTGGTCGAGAGGGTGTACTGAAAAGCTTGGCCGGGTAGCATCGGTTCGCGTCCGAGAGCACCTGCCGCGACTTGGACGTTCTGTTCGCGGAGAGCTTGCATGACATCGCTTGTGGTAATCCCGAGTGTCGCCATGCGGGTGGGGTCTAGCCAGACGCGCATCGAGTAGTCGAGCTGGCCCAGAAAGCCGATATCGCCCACCCCTGGAATGCGAACGAGTTCATTTCGCAGTTGGATAAAAGCGTAGTTGCTCAAATAGAGTTGGTTTCGCGATTGGTCCGGGGAGACGAGATTGACCACAAGCAAAATGCTTGGCGAGCGTTTCTTTACCGAAACGCCAGTTTGTTTGACTTCGCTCGGCAGGGTAGGGATCGCAAGGTTAACACGGTTTTGCACGAGGACTTGGGCCATATCCAAATCCGTGCCGACGTCGAAGGTAACAGCGATGCTACAGCCGCCGTCGTTGGTACATTGGGTCGACATGTAGAGCATTTTCTCGACGCCGAGAATTTGCTGTTCGATTGGTGCTGCGACCGTTTCGGAAACGACTTGAGCACTTGCACCGGGGTAGAGGCAAGAGACTTGAATAGTCGGAGGGGTGATATCGGGGTATTGGGCGATAGGTAGTTGCCAGACGAAGACAGCGCCGGCGAGGGTGATGAGGATAGAGATAACAGCGGCGAAGATCGGTCGATCGATAAAGAAGCGCGAAAGCATTGTTAGGCACCCACTTTCGATTGCTCGGAGCTGGGAGCTTCGTTCGTTTTCGGTTCAGAGTCGGCTGGTTGTGTTGGGGAGTTAGGGAGCATCGGCTTATGTTCCGTGCGTTCAATTTCGAGGGTAGCACCTGGTCGGACGCGTTGGAGACCCCGGTAGATGATTTCTTCGCCGGATTGAAGACCTTTGGTGATAACCCGTTGATCGCCGACTAGTCGACCGAGTTCAACGGTCCGTCGAGCGGGTTTTTTATCGGTTCCGACCACGATGACGTATCGGGTATCTTGGTCGACTCCGATAGACTGTTCGGGAACGACTACGGCTTGATAGGGTTGAGAGACGGGAACACGGGCGCGGACGAACATACCGGATTTGAGCAGATTATCTTGGTTGTTAAAGATTGCTCGGAGTTTGATTGAACCCGTTTTCTCATCGATTCGATTTTGAATGAAATCCAATTTGCCTTGATGAGGAAAATCCTTTTCGTCGGCGAGTTGGATAGCGCACGGGATAGAGAGATCCTTGAGTTGTTTGTTTTGTTGGGCGGGGTCGTTAATTTCGTGAGCTTCTTTGCGTTCCATCCGTTGGTATCGAAGAACCGATTGTTCATCGACATCGAAGTAAACGAACATCGGATCGTTTTTCACGATCGTGGTAAGCAGGGTACCGGTTCCGATTCCACCGGTGACGATATTGCCTGGTGTGATAATAGCGCGATCGATACGACCTGAGATAGGGCTGCGGACTTCGGTGTACTTCAAGTCGAGTGCGGAGATTTGGGTATCGGCTTCTGCCGCAACTTGTTGCGCTTGAGCTTCGGTCAATGCAGCGACGTTCTCTTCGTATTCTTCTTGGGAGATCGCTTGAACGTCGATCAAGGACTTAGCGCGAGCGAGTTTGCTTTTTGCGAGTCCAACGCGGGCTTTCATCAAATCGATTTTAGCGAGTGCTTGCTGATTGACAGCTTGGTAGACGTCTGGTTCGATTTTAAAGAGGAGTTCATCTTCGCTGACGGTTTCACCGTCGGCGAAAAGGATTTCCTTGATGTATCCGGTGACACGAGCGCGGACTTCAACCGTTTCGGAGGCGTTTGTTCTACCGACGAATTCGTCGTAGTCGGTCACTTCTTGGGATTGAGCCAAGACGGTAGCGACTTTCATCGGGAGTTGGGGGGGCAATTGGGGAGGTTTCGCGCACCCGACCAAGACGAGTAGTCCGGAGCTGAGCAAGCCCGATTGGCGAGCGCAGAGTCGCAAGATATTCATAGTGTTTTTGTTGATTGAGGGTATACATCGCCGGAAAGCGAAAGGACAAGTAGTATAGCTTGCGCGGAGTGCTACCCCAAGTCCTAGGGCGAGAGGGTCGATTTACGAAAAATACCTGTTATTTTCGTCGACGGTTGCTCATAAGATAGCCGCTGAGTCCAAGGCAGGCAGCGATGCTCATCATGCTTGGTTCGGGGATGGGACCGAGTCTTACGACACGGAAACCGATGTCATCGTGCTGGTTCATTCGGAATCCTCGTCTGGTTTTTCGTCGCTTGGTTCGGCACGCTTGCGAAGGTCATCGATGTCAGCGTCAAGTTCTGAGCTTGCCTCTAATGATAAACGGCGAGTGTGGAATTTCTCGTATTCTGTTTCGGCTAATCGCCCAACGTCGAAATTGAACTCCTCGCTGCGATCTCACTCGATACCCAACAGACAGGATTGCTTCCAGCCGGTAATGATCTACCAGCCTAGAGACCTGCCGATTTCCTTCGGATTGAACTATTCGGAATTTCCGAATAGTTGCCTCTGGCGACAGTTCCCCCTCGTCGTAAATCGTTGCCAGATGCTCGTTTACAGTCGGAAGCGAGACTTGATACAAGTCCGAAAGCTGCCTTTGGGTCAGCCATACATTGCCATCGTGAAGCCTAAGCTCAATACGACTCTTGGCATCGTCGGTCTGATAAAACAAGAACTCGCCCGTATCGTCCGGCTGATCATCCGCAGGGATCATTTCACTCACTGGTCATCCTCCATACCGAGCAGCATGGGCTGTTGAGCCAGCGTCTTTCGGGCTTGGCGTTTTGACGTAGGTAGTTCTTTGACGATGGTGACAAGTTCCTTTGCCGAGTCCCGGTGTGCGGGGCGACCTCTTGCTGGGCTAACTGAGAGGAGTCAGCTTTGCAATCGGAATGTCACTGTCCGTAATGACCAACTCATCGCCAGCATGGAGTTCCCTGATTAATTCTTTTAGACGTTGCTCTGCTTCTTGAATCGTAACGGTATGCGTCATTTCATGAACCTTGGTTTCTATAAGGTGATTTCGGGCGAAAGCTACTTGTTGGAAACTGACGAGAAACTAAAGGATAAAACCGTTCGTTTCGTGGCATTATATGCGACTGGCCCTCGCAGCCAATCAAGTTTGCTTTTGTCGCCCAAGTACCGCATGGTGCCTGAAAGGCGTAAGAGGCGGGACGGCGGTGCGGTGACGCTCGATGCGAGCACTGTGTATGGGTTGTAGTATTGGTTGTAGTATTGATTGTACTCGCCCTTGGTGCACGTGATTCCGACGGTGCGAAAACTGTCGGGCGAGTGTTGCGACAAAAGCGGTTGTCGAAGTGTCGGTTGAGTGCAGACGAAAATCAAGGGGAATCGATTGAGAACCACTGGTAGATTGCAGGTTCACCCGAGCCATGAAGGTATTTTGGGACGATTTTTCCTGCGTTCTGACATCTTCCATTCTGAGAATGGTCCGCCAACTGCGATAGCCCTTCACTCGCGGACCGCTTCCGGATGGTGCGTTCGCCATCGATCCGGAAGCAACTCCTCTAGCTTCGCAGTCTCTCGTATGCGATGTGTGATGACACTCTCTAAATACATCGATACATCAAGCTCCATCCGCAACGCACTTGCTACCAAAGACATCAAGCTCGCATTGCGGATCCCTGCGCGTATCTGTTGGAGCTGGGATCAAGGTTTGACCACGAAGAAAAGCGGAGGGTGCTGGAGTCGTTTTCGTCAGCTTGCGTTTCCAGAGGTAGAACGATCCGACCGAGGAATCGATCGACTGGCAGAACTGAGCAACGGACAAGTTAGAGTTTTCGAATTGAGCGAGGCGACTCGCCCACCGTTGGGCAGTCTCTTCACGACGAAGTCTTGGCATAGTGAACTCTCGGTAAGGACTTAGAAAGGGAACCGTGACTCACCAAGTCTACCTCCTAACGCAATGCCAAAATCCGGGGTGATTGTACGCTCTCGCTCTCGTCACGGAGATCTCGACGCAAGAAGGTCTTGACGATGAAGATGATGATCGTGACTAACGGCTCGTTGATGGATTCTTAATAGAGGTAATGACGATGCTATGGGATGATAGCCTCTGGGGCTGTTTTAAATGGGTTCGGTTTGATTTGACTGTTTGCGTGAGTCATGCGTTCCCCTCGCACGGCCTCAGAGGGCCATGCTACGGGGATGTGGTATAGGGTTTTGGTATAGGGATGTGCTATGGGGGCGTGATACTGAACTGTCTTGGCTCCCCTTCGCCCGCTTGGGCGGGAGCAAGGGGCGGGGGGGATGAGGGTGGGAAGAGCACTGGATTGCGTTTGAAGCTGCTTGTTGCACTTCAATCTTTAGCTAGGTTAGTAAGCTAGTTTTCGTACTCGTACTCCTACTCAATGCAAATGGTACTCGTACTCGAAAACCGATGACATCGATAAGCCACGGATCTATCGGTCATCGTTGCGATGTTGATTGCTGTGGGTTCGAGTACGAGTACCGCTTCGCGGAGTACGAGTACCGCAAGTCCCAGCCACGAGCGACTCTGCTCGTACCGTATGCTGTTCGCAAAACACAAACTGCGCGTGTTTCCCCACCTCATCCCCCAACCCCT
>CAIJIZ010000093.1 GCA_903820735.1 uncultured Pirellula sp. | reverse complement strand
GGATACGGCAATATCGATGGTCGGGAATTGATGGCAATCCCTCAGGACCCAAGCAAAAAAGTCTCGCCGGCTCTGTTGCCCAACTACGATTATTTGCAAAATCCGTATTACATGGCTACCCAAGCGGACGGCACCGTGGGCGTCTCGGGGATCAGCGAATCGGGGCTACTGAAGGGTCAGAGCAACGAAGGGATGGACGTTCCGGACTGGAGAGACTTCTGGCTCGCGCATGATACTTTTGTATCGACAACTGATCGTCGAATTACGCCATCGTTTCATCGCCCTGAACTGATCAACTACTTAGCTAACGTGTATGGTGCTCCCAATAACACCGGGGAGATCGTCGAATTGCTTCGGCTCGTCGATGCGTCGACTGCCCGTGTCATGAGTTATGGAACGGTCAATCCGAATTTCAAACCCCATGCGTTCTTCCCGGTATTACCGATCGAGTCGATTTCCAACCAGGCTGCAGTCGCTCAATACATCAAAGATATTGTCCAAGGCAGGATCATAGGAAATGTAAATCATTGGGACGTAGACAACGACGGGGATGGAATCGCCGACAGCGTTTGGATCAATCCGAACCTGCCGACAATTCATGCACCCGACGGACGGCTTCTCAAGCCTTTGGTGGCGATGATGATCCAAGATCTCGATGGACGATTGAATGTCAACTTACATGGTGATCGCATTCAAGGGACAGCCTTGAACAATTTCGGCGGTGGAGTTGGTTTCAATGCGATCGCTAGCGCAGCCGCTTTGCATCGCGTTGGGCTGTCGATCCCCCAAGGGTTCGGTTACGGTCCTGCAGACATTTCGCTTAACCCATTGTTTGGAACTGGTGGAGGCGCGACCTACTTGCTTCAATCAAACAACAGTTCGTACTCGCTATTCGATCTTCGCTACGGAGCGAAACCTTATGCGAACCAAGGCTTCAACAGCAGTGTCGACCGCTCACCTGGTGTTTTCGGGAACGATCCACAGAGCGCTCTGAGCGAACGAGAGATTCCTACGGGAGGTGTTTACAACCACGGCACCATGCCTGGGGCCCCTTTGGGTCGCCGAAGCGCAGTCGCACCTGCATTTGATCAACATGGCAATCTGACGTTTCTTAATCCAGAAATTCAAGACGCATTTCCTGATAGCGGAACGGTGCAATCGGGTTTCCCATCCGAAGTGCTCGGGGACGCTTATGAGTCCGGATCGGGCCGTCGCAATTTTGGCGACACACCATTTACGATCAGCGACTTGGAACCGATTTTGCGACGTTACGACGAAGACGTAGAAGCCCTTCCAAGCACACTGCGGGATCGTCTGCGGAATGCGGGTGTGAATAATTCCACAGAGGTCAACAAACTCTTGACGACCCTCAGCGCCGAGTTGCGTTATCCGAAACTCGCGAGCGCTGTATCAGCTCCTGATGCGTCAGGTGTATACACACTCCGAAAAGATGCTCGTAGCATGCTGGCTTTCATCCGCCTGCTCCATGAGCAACGCTATAGAAAACGGACATTCCCTACTCCGTCACCTACCGACGAATTTCAAGTAACGGTTGAGAATCTTTATGACTTGATTCCACCTGAAATGGCATCGAATCTTCGGTTGAACCTCAATCGCCCTTTTGGAAACGGTGTGGATGATGCGGCGCTACCTTTCAAGGGTCGTGACGGCCAGATCGACGAACCGGTCGAGTTGTTGTATTCGAACGAAAAGGAATACACCTATGACCCGATGAACAATTCGTTCCCAGCGTCGAATGTCTCCGGCTACTATCGCCGGGGGATCAACGAACGAAACTCGAACTCCCGAACGTATCTAGGTTCGCGGCAATTGCTCGCCCGTTATTTGTATTGCCTAGCTCAAGTGATCATCCCTAGAGACTATGAGTTTCCAGCGATGGTCGGAGTCTCCAACCAATTGCTACGCGATCGTATCCGAGCCAAAGCGATTGCACAGTGGGCGGTCAATGTGGTCGATTTCCGCGATACCGACGCGGCCATGACCCGATTCGAATATGACATCTACCCCTTTGGTATTCGCAACGTAGCTGGGGTGTCTGATCGCCGCGCTTACTGGGCACCGGACCAATTGATCAATCCTACCAATGGGCAACTCAATGCGGCGGCGAAGCCTTACATCGGCGTAGTCTGGGGTATGGAACAACCGGAGCTTTTGCTTACCGAGTCGCTGAATTTCCACGACAAGCGCGCTCGCGATACGGACTTGGATTCCACCGGCAAGCTCACCACGGACGCGATGAATGCTGACGAAAACTACGATCAATATCGGTTCCCTCAAGGCTCGACGTTCTTGGAACTCTATGCACCGCGTTCGACATACGTCGCTAGCGATCCCGTTCTACCAGGTGCACCACCATCGCTCTATCAGCAAGATGGCAATGCGGGGGGACGAGTCAAGCTTGACTTGTCTCGCCGTGCTCCAGGTAGCGCGACATGGGGAAGCCAACCTGTTTGGCGGATTGGGATTTCCGCAAGCACCCCACCCGACGTGAACAACGCACAGTACAAAGAGCAACCGAACGTATCGTACCAAACTGCCGACTCAAATAACGCTGCTGGACGTCCGCTGCGTGTCGCGGCACTCGATCCGCAATTCGCGACCACCGCAGACCTAAACGGATCTATCGGAGTCACACCAGTTGCCGAAGAAGTCCTCGGTTCGGGATTGTTCCGCAACGGTCAAGACTTCAATACCAACCCACAAGAGTTCGATCGCTTGGTATGGTTCATTCCAACCAAAGGTAGCGCGCTGCCGCGAGTCCCGAACTTGCGCGGCAACAATGCTCAAAATCAAAACGGAGATCTCGACAACCTCGTCTATTACAACCGCTCGATCACCAACGGACCGGTCTTGCTCGAAGGTGGCAATTACTTGGTCGTCGGTCCTCGACGCGAGACCAATGTCGGTTCGCTCACAGCGAACCCTACCAGCGGTGCACCTTGGTCTGCGAAACTTCGCCGAAACGACCTGTCGCTTCCCAACGGCAAGCCGATTCACTCACCAAGTCACCAGATGATTTCGCTTGATGTAAACAACATCACCACCAACTTGCTCAACGGCGAGAGCATCTTCCGCTATCGCCAAGACTGGTCGACGGCTTTGAAGACTCCTGTCGGGCTAGTCTGTGCTGCGGAACCTCCAGATATGCCAGCAGGCAACCAAAATAACGTCTCTTGGAACTCCTGCTTCCCGAACGGCATTGGGCTGAACATCTCGATGCCAAACCCGATCCCAAATCAAGGCTACTGGAAACAAAACAACATTCCTGAATTTCGTCTGAACACCGACGACCGTCGCAATAATCGTTCTGACGAACGGTTCGGATACAACGATCTGCCACCAGATTCGTGGTTTGACGTCAATACGCTAACAGGCCGCTTGCCTGACAAGCCCTTTGATTACGATGCGTCGACCAACCCGATCTTGTTCCCGAGGATGAAAGATACCGGCACTTATGAAAACGTTCGCACAGCTTACTTGCAACGGCTTGCCGATCCGGAGATGGCTTACGATCCGATCAACAACCCCTACATTACCGTCGACTGGATCTCGTTGGATCTAACGGTGTTCAACGGAGAAGCTCCCAGCGATGGGGATGACAAAGACGACTCGCCTCGCGACGTATCTTTCCAATCGAGGTACAAAGATGGTGGGATGCGTAAAGACGCACCAGGCAAGTCCAATGCACCGAACAATTTCAAAGCGACAGGACAACCTCCCCAAAAGGCGTTGACTAACGGCACGAAGGAATGGGGTATCTCATACCATTCGGTTTCGACCGCAGAGATGCGTAAGACCGTTGCACAACCGGGGAATGTGGTAACGCTTAATCCACCTGCGACCGGCCCTCAAGCCGACAGGTATCCATCGTACTTCATGCATCAGCTCGGTTATGCCACACAGCAACCTGGCGATGCGGCAGGAAACCAACCTTTACATCACAGCGCAACGAGCCTTGGTTATATCAACGTTGGATACCGATTCGGCGGTATTTCGGGAGCGGCAAGCGATACGGCAGACAACTTCGATGGCTTTGGCACACCGCAACTGATTCCGAGTCAGCCCGACTACAACGGCTCTCCTCGCGATTTGACATCTCCTGTATGGTTCAATCGCTCGTTTGCAAATTCCCACGAACTGATGCTCGTGCCGATCACCTCGGCGGGTCAGTTCGGAGCCTTCTTCAGCACGTCGGATTTCTCCAGTCCACGAACGCCGTTTGAATACTTACCAAGCTTCCAAGCGTTCAATGGATTGGTCACCGATATCGCAGGAGCCGGCTCGTCGGATTTCAGCGACTACGCTCCGACGAACAACTCGGCACAAGAGCTTCAACGGATCAAGCTTGGAGGTTATTGGTTGCGTCGCAGTGGCGATTGGCCAAGCAACGTACAAGGAGGTGCGCAACGCCCGACTGTTCAAGCCGACTGGGGGTTGCTGTTGGATTTGGTGGAAACACCAACACCTTATGTCGATACAGTCAAGCGATTGGACGTAAACCAAGTCGAGCTTGCTGCAAATTCGGACGCTTGGTCCAACCGGTTTTTGCATTCGTATATCCCGCCCAATTATACCAACAATAACGAGCCGGCCGCCAACCGTGGTCCATCGTTGCTAGCACCAAACCATCAGATCCCCTCGTATGTCAGTCCCGGAAAGGTCAACCTCAACACCATCGCGATGCAAGAGAATGGTGCTAGCAGTGTGTTCCAAGGACTCGAGTACCTGTTCTCAAGTTCTACCGATAGGCAATCGCTAAGCAATGCTCTAACGAGTCAATTCTTTACCATGCGGCGCGGATACTTCGGGACGAACTCAAGTTGGCTCGGCACGTTCACCGGAATCGATCCGAACTACCCCACCACTTTCGCTGGTGCGTATCGATCCGGACTGTCCACGAACTTGTATCCCTACGCTCCTCACAAGGACAACACGAGGTTACCTCAAGTCGTCCAAAGAGGACGCTATCCTGGCGAGTCGACCTTGATGCGATCGTTGGTTCCGAAACCAACCGCGTTACAACAATCAAATTCCTTGAATGATGGCAACCTTCTGTTTTCACCTTATTCGATTGCGAAAACAGAAGTTGGTACGATGCCAGCGACACCTCCGGTGGAGTTGGTTGAGGCCAAGCAGAATGCGTTTGTGCGTTATCAACGAACGATGCGATTATCGAATTTGGTCACCGATCAATCGAACGTCTTCGCCGTTTGGATCACCGTCGGGTTGTTCGAATATGATCCGGTCACCGGATTTGGACGCGAGTACGTCAACATCTCGGGAGATGCCGAGCGAGAGCGAGCGTTCTATGTCATCGACCGAACCGTCCCGGTTGGGTTCACCCAAGGTGAAGACTTGAACACCGAACAAACGATTCTTCTGCGACGAATAATCAACAGCAAGCGTCGTTAAAGCCCCGCAGTCCGCAATCCGTAGGGTATGTGCAGCGGTCCCGATCACAATCGCAACCACCTTCATTGCATCGACCACATCCGTCATTTCGTAAACGCCGCCAGCCCCAAGGGACCGCGGAACGTACCGTGCACGCGTGGTCGGTTGACGCGCGGACCGGTGGGTTGCGCGGTCGGTACTTGGAACGTGGCGTATTGAATGATTGTTCTTGGGTGGTCGCGGTGGTTTCGGAATGAAACGGCCGACCGCTTCACCACACCCTACGCCACCCATGCTACGGTCATTGCGCATACGCACGGCCTTGGAAGGCCATGCTACGGGG
>CAIJIZ010000092.1 GCA_903820735.1 uncultured Pirellula sp. | reverse complement strand
TATCCTCTTGAAGGCCAGTCCCAACGGTTATAGCGATGTAGTCCGTGGTGGATGCCTTCGATTTCCCCGAGTTGAATGGTGTCGATAGCAAGGGCGATGTATCCGTTTTCAGCGAGGAAAGCGGGGTGGTGTTGGTAATGGGTTTTGTTTCCGAGGCTCACACCATTTTCTTTGACCTGTCCGTGACCACATACGTAGAGGATTGCAGGTAATCGGCCATGGATGATCTTGGGCCGGTAGAGGTTTCCAGTAACGTACAGACCTGGGCTTGATTGGAAGTGGATTTTCTCGACGGTGATCAAGTCGGTTTCGAGGATTCCGGTGGTGGATGGCGAGAGGTCATTACTGAGTTGTTGATTGTCACTTTGATTGCGCTGTGGAATACCGAGCATTTCACGAAGCTGATCGCGTAGGGTTTCCCGTTGCGTTTCCCAAGCTTGTGGCGAAGGGATTTGGCTCAAGTTGTTTGCAACTTCGATTTGCGATACGCGGGCTCGGAGTGTGGCTTGGGTCAATTCCATACCGGGTGAGTTGGTTTCTTGTCCCAGGCATTCCCTGATGGGTGCGAGTATGCAAAGGACCAGCAGGGTCAATGGCACAGTGAGGTAGGGTGTGGGTTTTATGGCGAACCAGGTAGTGGGGATGTGGGTGGGATGCATCGTAATCGTGGAGGTAAGGGGGGATTTGAAATACTAAATTTTCTTAACGATACCATCGTCTGTGTAGTGGATCATGTACATTGCTGGCGATTGCAGAGATCACTTCGCGTGGGGATGAGTTCCTCGTGGGCTCAAGGGCTATTGGAGAGGCATGAACAGCACCAGAGTTCGATCGGAATGGTTTATCAACGTATGGGCGATGCTCGCAGCGTTCGGTACATACTTTTGCATGTACATGTTTCGCAAGCCATTTACGGTGGGAAGTTTTGATTATTCAGAGGCGGGGGACTGGGATCAGAAGGGGACTTTGATTGCAGCGCAGGTTATTGGATACATGGTATCAAAGTTTATCGGGATACGCATTGTTTCTGAGGTGTCGCGAGCGCAACGCGGATGGGCGATTCTTGGCCTGATCCTACTGGCCCATACTGCATTGTTGCTGTTTGCATTGGTGCCGAGTCCCTACCACGTCGGTTGCATGTTTCTAAATGGTTTACCGTTGGGGATCGTGTTTGGTTTGGTGCTTGGGAATTTGGAGGGTCGGCAGTCGACCGAGGCTTTGGCAGCGGGACTGTGTGCCAGTTTTATTTTGGCGGGTGGAGTTGCAAAAACGGTGGGTCAGCGAGTGATCGATTACACGATGACCCACTGGGGATGGGGTATTTCCGATGCTGAGCGGTGGATGCCATTTTTATCGGGTGGTTTGTTTCTGTGCCCGATCATGTTTTGTGTTTGGATGTTAAGCAGGATTCCTCCGCCGAGTCAGCAAGACATAGACGCGAGGAGTTTGCGAGAACCGATGGGGAGCGAGGATCGCTGGCGCGTACTCAGGACGTATGCTGTGGGGCTTGGTGCAATCGCCGGAACATACTTGCTCATGAGTATCTTGAGAAGTTTCCGAGATGACTTCGCGCCTGAGATTCTTCGAGGGCTGGGGGCGAATGTTAAAGCCCAAGCTTATGCAAATATCGATTTCGTGGTTATGTGTTTGGTTACGATTGCCAATGGTGCGGCTGTCTTGATCCGCGACAATCTCAAGGCGTTGCAATTTTCTTTCGGAGTTTCGATGCTTGGTTTTGCAACGACATTGACCACAGTGATGATCCATTGGTATGTGCAGCCGATCCCTCCGACTCAGTTGATGGTTGCCATCGGGGCAGGATTGTATTTGCCCTATGTGGCTGTACATACCACCGTCTTTGAACGGATCATCGCTTGTACGCGAGATCGGGCAAATGTGGGCTTCTTGATGTACGTAGCCGATTCGGTCGGCTACCTTGGGTATGTCGCGGTCGTGTTGATGAAGAATCAGCTGATCGGGGTGGTCGACGAAGGGATGTTTGCGATGTGGTTCTTGAAAATAAGTGCGATCGGTGCTGCATTGAGCATAGGGTTGATCGCGGTAGCTTCGATTCGATTTCGCTCCTTGTCGATCGCGACGAAGAGTTCGACATAGTTCCGTTGCGGGATGGTTTGGACGCGTGAGCATCGATCCGCGTTGAATTTCGACGAACCAATGTATTGCGGCTTAGCTGGTTCGGTTAAAATGGCATCCAAGACGAATGCCGTCTTTAGGTACTGAGTGTCCCCTCGCACTGCAAATCCCCAGCAGTGCTGACTTTCCCGAAGCGTCGATATGTATTTGATCAGACTAATTCAAAAAAATGACCTGTGGAAAAAGCGGCAGGGGGAAAGCGACCGGAGAAGACCGAACTGGATCGATGGTTCGACCATTTCGCTCGATGCGTTCGTCAGCGCTGTTAGCTTGGGCGGCGGTATTAGCTTGGATAGGGGTGCAGCCTTGGGCAGCAGTGCAGGGGAGCATTCTTTAGAGGCGATCTCGCAGGGGATACGAATGAGGAGGCTGCGTTCCTCGGAGGGGGAGTTGCGAGTCGCGGATTGCTTTGATGTCGAAGTCCGATACGAGGAAGGGGATGTGGCTCGCTCGGTACTTGTTATTACCGGAGAATTGCAAGTCTTCGAAGGCTTGTGCCAAGGGACTACGTTTGGGACGACGCTGGTGTGCGGAAGCGTTGGAGACCGATTTGGAGCGGGGCAGCGTGGAGGAGACTTGTTGCTGATAGGGAATGCAGGGAGCGAGGCACTGATGGACAAGCGATCAGGCTGGTCGCTAATCCACGGAAACGTTGGAGATCGATTTGCGGGACCTGCACCGGGCGACCTCTCAGGGATGCGAGGTGGGGACACAATCGTGTTGGGAGATGTAGGGAATCGAGCTTGCGAACGGATGCGTCGGGGGAGTGTGTATATCCAGGGACGGGTAGGAGAGTATTTGGCTCACAGTTGGATTGCAGGGACGATTTATGTTGATGGCGAACTGGGGCGTCAGTGGTGTGCAGGGATGAGGCGAGGTTCGCTGTTACTGCGAGAACCGAAGGTCTCTGAGTGTGGGGCGAGTTTGAGCATGACACGTAGTTGCGAGCTTTCGTTTTTGCCGATCCTTTGGAAGCACATTCGATCGTTGGTGGGCAAGACGGTAAAGGAGCTTCGCTCGCCCATTTTCTCCGGCGGATCGCCGCATGATTCTTTATGCGACTACAGAAAGTCTTGTGGCATGGCTGAGTCACAGGAAGCTGATACGACGGTGGCGATGGAACGCTTTATTCAGCGGTTGCCAACAAGCAACCAAGTCATACGATGCTTTGGAGATCTGGAGCGGAATGGGCAAGGGGAGGTTTTGGTATTCGGTGAAATTGCCGATGTGGATTTGCAAGTTGGTAACTCGCGATTGCAGGTAGCTGAAGAATCATGACAGAACGTCGAGTTGGGATTTTCGGCGGATCGTTCGATCCGATTCACATCGGTCATTTGTTGATTGCAGAGCAGTTTGCTCAGGACTTAAAACTCGACAAAGTGAAATTTATTCCAGCGAAAGTTTCACCATTTAAGGTCGGATACGAACCGACGAGTGACAAGCACAGGCTGGAGATGCTCAAGTTAGCAGTTGGTGCAAATCCGAATTTCGAAGTCGACCCGATCGAGTTAAATCGGGGAGGGGTAAGCTACACGATCGATACCGTCAATGCTTTGCAACAGACTGGCCACTCGTTGCAACAGACTGGCTCTGGCGATATCGATGGGCTAGGAGTTAAGTATTATTTGTTGGTCGGAGCGGATTCGTTGAAGGACTTCAAGAAGTGGAAATCGCCGGCGGAGTTGTTGCGTTCGGTATCCTTGGTCGTTGCGCGGCGCGGTGGAGAGCCTGAGCCTTGCTGGGGTGAGTTGGAAGGGATCGTTACCGCCGAGGAGATCGAGCAGATTCAGTCTAGGAAGCTTGAATTGCCCGCTGTAGAGGTTTCATCAAGT
>CAIJIZ010000091.1 GCA_903820735.1 uncultured Pirellula sp. | reverse complement strand
TTATCGTTCATCTGAACCAAAGTATTGCCGTTTGGTCGGCGGGACGATTCAAGCGATAAAATCAGAACGACTCAACCAGTGGCTAGTACGGCAGAAGCTACCCAGCCGTTACAGAATCCCGTTCGCTGTGATCGGCTTCCATGCTCCCCGACCTGGCCCGGCTCGCGGTCGGGTCCAAGCGAACCGACCAGGTGATACTTGCCATATTCTCCAGCCCGTCAGCCCAGGGTTCGAATTTCTTAGGAAGATGAAACTCGAAAATATCTTGAGAATTCCCTTCTTCGATCATTTTGGATAAAAGCATCCAAAACACGAGTTGCTCTTGTTCCGGATGAACACGAACCTCCATCCAAAAGGTGTGGCGAATCCCCTTGTAATCCCAATACATGGCTCCTCCGATGGGACTCCCTTTCCATCGAACTACACATGATCCTAACTTGCCAGCCTGGCAAAGTGACGGTGCAACTCCTTTTCCATAACGGTAATCCAAAAACCTTTGCGTTAAGCCGACTGCCCACATTTCTCGAGACGGTTCGACGTGATGCTTGAGCATGCTGCGAATCGCTAATGCGTTTCCGAAAATCTCTTCTTTACTACGCGATGCCGTGAAATGAAAAACTCCACTTTCCAATCCCTTGTCGATCCAACGCATCGGTCGACGCACCGCCAAAGGCCAAATCGGAATACCATCGGGACCTGGGTATATACGGTAAACCGCCCGATGCGACTGTCGCTCCGTGACGCTGCACTTCCATTGCGTCGATTCGCTAAATCGCTCGCAAAAGGCCCGCATTCCTAGGTCGTTCGCCCAAATCCCCTCGAACCTAACATCGGAAATCCCCGAGGACCAATGCTCGGTAAGATAAGCCGCAAAGCTCATCCCTAAAACAGATAGATCTTCCTGACGCCCGATAATCCCTTTTCCATCTCCGAATTCACCGCGAGAACCGAGCAATGTCCAGTGCTTCAATTTCTCGGTCTCGTCCAATACAAGCGGTAGTACGCCAACTAATTCCCCCTCGCGTCTTGCAGTCAATACACTGACTTCACGATCCGCTTCCGGGATCATGCTCAAAGAAGTCAACGCCCAAGCTACCCCACGCTCGCATGAAGAAGGATTGGCTATCGAGTGTCGTCCGACATAACGCCCCGGCACAGATGGACTTCCGAGCGAATTGAGCCGATCCCAGTCCTTGCCAAGTTCGATCAGGATAGAAGGATCGGAGGATTGCGAAATAGAAAGCGATTGCGGCATCTGTTTTAGTTCTAGCATCGGGTTCCCCCCAAAAAACAGCAGCATTCATCGATGCGGCGAGCATCACCGGCGACTGTCATCCTGCGTTTTGCGAAAGACCTGGGACACCTAGGCCGATCCCGGCGTTTCGATTAGGAGAGGATGGGTCGAGTGTAATCAAAACTTACGCAGGCAAAAAAGTTTTTTCTACGTATTTATTCTTCAGAATCTATATACCCAACGCATATTGCCATTCGCCATCGCCATTTCTCCCTCATACACTTGGTCACTCGATAGCGTAAAATTCGCTTTTTTGATACGTTGGCGAATAGGTAATGCAGAATGCCGAGTGAATCGAAGTATGGGGATACGACTCGAATACCAGTTGCACTCCATAGGGTCGAATCGAGAACTACAACCGGAGTAAGCGAAAAGATCGAATCGAACGGAAATGATTACTATCCCCCCAAACCCGCGCAAGCCCCCCCGCAAGCTTTCAGTAACCGTCCCCTCACTTTGGATGATGCTGCTCATCAACATCGTTGCTTGGTCGGACGCTCAAACCGCAGATAATGTATTCTCGGGCAATGTTTGCCTTGGGCAAATACCCACACCCTACGATGTATTTCCCGAAGCTACCCCCCCCTACTATCGGGTTCGTTTCGAACCATCGACCGCTCCAGGGAAACTGACCTTCGGCGCTAACTTTACTGCTTGGGTGCCTGAAGTCCCCGGACCAATCCGAGGAGTCATTGTCCACCAACATGGATGCGGGGAAGGTTCTTGTAAGTCCGGGCTAACAGGTGCTTACGACTTGCATTGGCAAGCACTTGCGAAAAAGCATTCTTGCATTTTAGTCTCTCCAGCATACGAGCAACCCGAGAAAGCCGATTGCCAACTCTGGTGCGACCCTCGTAAAGGCTCTGCTGAGGCGTTCATCAATGCACTGAGCGAGTTTGCACGACTAACAAACCATCCTGAAATCTCTTCAGTGCCCTGGGCACTATGGGGACACAGTGGTGGTGGACATTGGTGTGGTGGAATGGCGATGATGTATCCTGAACGAGTCGCGGCCGCTTGGCTGCGCTCCGGGGTCCCAAGAGTTGAACCACTTGGAGCTCAAGGCAATATCGCCAGCCATCCTTTTGCGCAGGCGGCTCTGCGTGTTCCGATCATGTGCAACGTGGGGACAAAGGAAGGGGTTAGCGTCCAAGATGACCGTTTCGCTTCCGTCTGGCCTGCGTCTCTGGAGTTCTTTCATAACCTTCGGTCGCGAGGTGGACTCGTCGCGACTTCGGTGGATCCTCTTTCTAGTCACGAATGTGGCAATCAACGCTATTTGGCTATCCCTTGGTTCGATGAATGCCTAACTATGCGTCTTCCTTCCGCGATCAATCAACCGCTGCTTGATATCCCAGCGAATCGAGGTTGGCTAGCTCCTAGCGGTGGGCAGGCACCAGTCTCAAGCGAATCGGCTCCATCGAACGACGAAACGCTAACTTGGTCTTGGCTTCCAAGCGAGCGGTTTGCAAAACAATGGACCGTCTACAGTAAGGATTCAACGGTTCCGGATGATTCGCCACCCCCATCTCCAACCGACGCTTGGCTCGAAGTCGATGCGATCAAGCGAACCGTGCTTCGATGGAAATGCGAAGCGGATCTCGAAAGTGGACTGGCACAGTTCGTGATCGAACGCGATGGAGAGGTGATCGCCAGAATCCCTGAGAAACAAAACAATCCATTTGGAAGGTCTTTGTTTCAAGGGTTGCAATACAGCGACACCCCACCGCAACCACTATCGACCATGGAGTTCGTCGACGCAAAATCGCAGGCCGGTCAAATCGACACCACCGATCCTCAGACTGCCAAACGGTATGTCTATCGCATTCATGCGATCAATACCGTCGGAAAACCATCTGAAAAAACTGAGTTCGTTCAGAGTCAATCTACTCCGTAGCCCCTTTGATCTATCGATTCCTCAGCGTATCGTTTGTTGCCTTGAAACCAGTAAACGAAACGATCAGTCCAGTACCGAAATTCAACTGAAAATTTGGCAATGCATATGCTTTTGCATTTACTTCAATCGGGATTTCTAGTTCCAAAGGTCTTTTACTCTCCTCGAGTTTCACGCGGGATTGTCGCTTGCCTGATCCCCATCGCCGTTGCATTGCTTTACTCGCCGGATTGCTCAGCAGGCACCTCGGCAAGCCAATGGGTTGTTGTGGTCAATGGGGACTCCCAAAACTCCAGAACGATCGCTAACCACTATGCCCAGCTTCGAAATATCCCATCGCGAAATATCATTGTGCTGCGAAATGTTCCTCAGGCGAACACGATCAAAGTCGAAGAATTTCGAAATCTGATTCTCAAACCAGTTCTCAAGGAAGTTGACAAAAGAGAGCTCTCCTCTCACGTTCAAGGGATCGCTTACTCCTCCGACATTCCCACCGCAATTGATTTGCGTGAGGATCTGAAAGGGATGGAGAATCTTCCGAAAGTCTTGACCCCAACCGGCTCGATCAACGGGATGACCTACCTGTATCGATGGACTTTGCAACGCGACCCGTCCTACATTGCCCCTGATTCGAATTGGTACGCGGCACATGAAGCTAACGTGCTTCTGAAAATTAACGCGCCTCGCGAAGTTTTGGACGAAATCACCAAATTCATCGATGGGAAACAGCACGAAGAAGCCGCTGCGAAAATCGATGCATTAAGATTGCCTGGAACTAAAAACTACCCTCTCGATTTTCTTGCAGCTCAGCAATATGCCCTCGCAGGCTCACTTCCCCGCGCTCTAGCAAGACTTGAAGAAGCCGTTCGCAACGGTTGGAAGTACCGAAGTGAACTCACCGATGATCCATGCTTTGACTCTCTCCGCGATGACAAAGATTTCAAAAAAATAGTCGCAAAATGCCCCAATACACCCTTCACTTGGCTGCCCGCGAAGTCCTTCCATGCGCAAACCTTTTTCACCCCAAGTTGCATTGAAACAACCGATCCAAACCAAGGTGTATCCTACTTGATGTCGATGGTACTGAGCTACACAAACAATGACCGTATGAGCATCGAGGAAGCGATTCAGCATCTTGAGCGCAGCGCGAGTGCTGATTTCACGAATCCAACAGGTACTTTCTATTTCAGTAAAACCGCAGATGTAAGATCGCGAACCCGTGAACCCCTTTTTCAACTCGCTATCGATGAGTTAAAAAAGTTAAAACAATCTGCTGAGATCATTACCCAACCTCTCCCACCTACCGGGAGTCAAGTCGCGGGAATCAATTTTGGCGTGGCCGATTTTGATTGGCCCCTATCCGGTGCTATTCTGTTACCCGGTAGCCTCGCTGATAACCTGACGAGTCTCGGGGGCGTTATGACCTCGAATGCGCAAACGAAAGCCACGGAGCTACTGAGGAACGGCGCGGCGGCCGCATGTGGAACCGTCACAGAACCCTATGCATTGCAGTTTAAATTTCCTTTACCAATGCTTCACGCTTATTATGCACAAGGCCTTAGTGCGGCAGAAGCTTTCTACAGTTCGCTTCAAAGCCCCTATCAGTTGCTGATCCTCGGAGATCCTATCTGCCAACCCTATGCGAAACCTCCCCGTGTGAAAATTGCTGGCTGCGAGAATGGTTCTGTGGTAAGCGAATCTATAAAATTGCAACTACAAACCATCGAAGTTGATCGCTCGTCCGATCCTGTTCAACTTTCTTGGATGATCAATGGAAAGACTGTCCTGCAGTCGAACTTTCGCCCCGAAGTCGAAATAAGGCTCGACAACGACGATGCCGGAGCCCAGGAATGGCGTTTTATTACCAAAGGCCCTAAGCCTATGGAGATCTGTTGGGAGTCCTCCATTTGGGTCTACACCGGCTCTCCAAGCACCCACCTGAAGCTCTCGGCTCCAGAGTCTTGTTCTAAAAATGAGTCGAACAAGCTTCGCGTGAAGGTCACTCAAGCTTCCGAGTCAAAAAACAATCTTCGTATTCGTCACCACTGGGAGTTGCTTGATGCAATTCCTAACGAGCAAGGCGAATTCGAACTGGATATAGCTTCGCTCGGTTCCGGACCAATTCGATTGCAACCGGTCGCTCTCGACGAGAAATCCAACGTTTTATTCGAGGGCCCACCGACGATCACTCTCGTAAAGTAATGGCTTACGCATCGGCAACTCAGCAGGCGATTGAGCCCGCTGATCCGCTCTTGGAAATTCTTCCTCTCCAAAACATATTTTTTGAGCACGTCTAATCGAGCATATGTAATCGAGCATATGTAATCAGCGGCGCGGTGCAGACTTCTTCTTGCTCCGATTAGAGTCCGCAGCATCGGCTTGTTTCGCTTTGAGAAACGACTGGTAGTCCGAACCAAGTTCCATTGCCTTCTTTTGCACTAAACCCTGGGCTTGTTCGAGCGATTGGGCTTCCGTTCGCATGTTCTTGTAAGCCTTTTGAACTTCTGATCGAACCTTCTTCACGGCAAAGTCGCGATCCAACTCCTTGGGATCAACCTTGCGGCGTAACTCTACAAGTTTCCGCTGTGCATTGTCAAAGTCGTCTTTCACGCTTTTTGCCTCTGCATCCGCTTCCAAGGCTGCTTGCTCAATTGCTCGAAGCGAATTCTTTTGCGTCCTAAGTTCCTTTTCAACCTCTTCGATGTCATCGGCATTCATCGGTAAGTGTCTCTCAGGATGAATACCGCGCTCCAACGCATTTTCCGTTTGCTCGATTTGCTCGTGCGCTTTTACCCACACGGTCGTCTTGCGGAGTTCTTGTAGTACCGCCTCGGATGTGTCTCTTAATCTTTGGCCAAGATCCTTTACTACCAATACTTGAGCCGGTATCCCAAGCTTCTCCCCGATGCGTTCTTGAGCTTCCTTCTCTGTTTGCTCCTCTTGATTTTTCACTTTTATGAATCCAACGCGTGCCGCTACGAATGCGCGGTACTTCTTCTCCCAGTCTGCTTGTAGTTTCTCTAGCTCTGTTCGTGTGCGGCCAACCTCGCGCTGCGCGTCGCTTACCCGCTTGTCCTCCCGTTTCTCGTCGTTGCGCTCGTTTCTATCGCGATTCTTCGCGGTACCCTGCGCATAAAGCGATGAACTAGGAGTCGCCGAAGCGCTGATAGTGAATAAGCAAACGAAACAGAACAGGAGAAGTTTAGATATTATGAGGTTCACCCACATGGTCACTCACCTCTTGACTCGTCGTCGTTCAAACCAGGATTTTACCTCGCTCCCCGCTAGTTCGATTCGCAGAATGGAAAGAGGATTCCAATCGTCAAGGATACGGTGCGAATATTACCGGGGATTTCGGGGTGTTTCTACGCTTCTATCCGTACCCCTTTCAGAATAGATTATGGCCCCACGCTCTGGCGGAATCAACCGAATTGGCTAAGGTAATTGTCTAAGAGGCAATTCGCGCAGGCTGGGATCATTTTTTTCCGAGGGTTTGTCGCATGTGTCCTCTAAGGCGTGTGTTCACACCCCCATCAACCTCCATCCTGAGGGACCATCAATCGTGAAACCAAAGGCAGTCTTGGCCTATTGCCGAGAAAAGGGCATACGATTTGTTGACCTGAGGTTCTCAGACAACGCAGGACGCTGGAATCACTTCACCATTCCAGCATCCGCACTTAGCGAAAACAGTTTTAGCCAAGGTTTCGGCTTAGCGGATTTTAGCCCGCATTCGCACATCATCGCCGTTCCGAACCCTGAGCAATCCTACTTGGATCCACTTCAGCCTTCTCCCACCCTAATTCTTTTCGCTTCCGTCGCAAACGCGCAAACTGCCGAAGTTTGGGATTACGATGCACGCGAAGTTGCCAAACGATCGGTGGAGGCGGTCCGAAGTGTCGGACTTGCAGATTCGGTCAGCGTACAACTAGCAGCCTCCTTCAACTATCGCACCGCATCTTCTATCGATCCGGAATCAACACAATCCGTGGGGCCGGGGTATCTATCGGGGGGGCGACTTGATCGAGACGCAGCACTTCGGGCCGAAATTGCCGAGCTTTGCTCTGAGGCTGGAGTCAGCATTGAATGTCATTTACTCGGGAATCTAGAAGCCTCGGAAATACTCCTCTCTCACAAGTCGCTCGTCAACGCCTGCGACGAACTTCTTGTCCTGCGATCCATTCTCGAATCTCACGCTCTCTCAAGGAACCTTGAGTTATCCCCCTTGGTTCTTTCAGGCGAATCCAAATGGATTCTGTCAAAGAATTCAGAACCGATGATTGGAGGTATGCAAGAGTTCGCTCTTAGCGAACTTGCATGGTTCGCTGCAGGTGGAGTTATCAGACACCAAGCCGCACTTGCTGCTGTTGCCGTTGCCGCTTCAGCAAAACCAACTCCGATGCCACCGCCAGGAACCACCGTTGCCCGTGGCTCATCCTACTTAAGTAGTCGCGGGATCTTAGCAGAACATGACCTGGAGACTTTGGTCAGCGTTCATTACGGATCCTTTGACCCCAGACATCGCGCGTTGTGTGTGCGGGGTCTTCAGTCAAATGCGTGCCCATATCTCGTCCTCTCAGCTACCTTGATGGCGATGATCGATGGTATCCTCAACAAAATCCCACCTCTGACCCCTTCGACACTATCGTACCCAAGCAATCCGGCAGACCCAAGCAATCCAGATTCTCACGACTTGCGATTGCATGAATCGGAGCTATACAAGTCTCTCGAGCAAGACTACCAGTTCCTCACCTTCGCGGATGTGTTCTCCGAGCAACTTATCCAAGGGCTGATCAAAACGCTGAGTTAAAACGCACTGCCCAAGTATCACACTACGTACACTAACCCTCCACGACGAGCGATATGACGAAAAAGTTATTTCCTGATTACACAAAACGACGTGAGCGTGTTCTTAGAGAACTTCGTTCAAGAAATCTCCAAAACTTACTTGTAACTTCCCCCTTCAATGTCACCTACCTCACGGGATTTTCTGGCGAAGATAGCTTCTTGTTCCTAAGCGACGAAGAAGTTTATCTCTTGAGCGATGGACGCTACGAAGAGCAAATCCATTCGGAGTGCAAGGGGATCGAACTGATTCTTCGCGCAAACAGCGTTCCGATTATCGATGCTGCCGCACAAGAATTTAACAAGCGTACTGCTACGAGTTTTAATATCGAAGCCGCGACCACGTCGCTTGCGCAATGGGAAAGAATACAGTCGCTCACTCCGTCGAAACAGTTGCGAAGTTGCTCTGGAGTTGTTGAACGCTTGCGCGAGATCAAAGATCCATATGAACTAGGACTGATCGAAAATGCAATTCGTATCGCGGAACGCGCATTCCTGGCCACCAGAGAATTGCTCGACGACGAAATGTCAGAGAAACAAGTTGCTCACGATATCGAAGCTGGTATCCGACGGCTTGGAGGTGAAGGTGCCGCGTTCAAGTCCATCGTTGGAGTCGGGGAACGCAGCGCACTTCCTCACGGTCGGCCTTCCTCCAAACGACTCGGGGAATCATCGTTTGTTCTCATTGACTGGGGGGCGAAATATGAAATGTACCTCAGCGATCTTACGCGAGTGATACTCACCGGCAAACCTCCCGCGAAACTCGAGCGTATCTACCGGTCGGTCTGGCGAGCTCAGCAAGCCGCAATCGAGACGATCCGGCCCGGTATGTCGATGAGCAATATCGATCAAGTCGCAAGGAAAGTTCTCGCTGATGCAGGGCTCGAGAAACGATTTACACACGGCCTTGGCCATTCCTTCGGTCTCGAGATACACGAATCGGTACGGCTAGGAAAAGGACAAGATCGTCCACTCGAACCAGGGATGATTCTCACCGTCGAGCCCGGTGTTTACTTCCCAGGATTCGGCGGGGTACGAATCGAAGATGATATCTTGGTGACCGAAGAAGGTAACAGAGTTCTTTCCTCGCTTCCGAAGAATTGGGAAGAGATCGGGAATTCGCGTCAGCTATAACTTGTTCCTAAAAGGTTGCCTTCAGCAAAGCGCCCTTATGGAATGTTTTGTCCCCTCCGCAAATCTTCGCCGTGAAGTCATCGCCATGAATAGCAACCAGCACAGTGTTCCGGTAACAACGCAACGAGCATCACAAGCCCTCCTGCACCTATTGGTCCTGAGTTTCAGAGTCGCAGTGATACTGTTTAGCGGTACGCAAATGCTCTCATGGAACCTCGCGTTTAGTACCCCGCAAGGCGAAGACTGGTTGGTCGATCCGTCTTCCTACAAAGCCACCGCCGAAGTCAGTGCCGACGGTAAATCGATTCGCTTGGCAAACGGGCTGATCGAACGACGCTTCGTTCTAGCACCCAACGTTGCGACGATCGGTTTTACTAACCTCATCACCGGCGAGTCGATCCTCAGAGGGGTAAAGCCAGAAGCAACCGTCAGCATCGATGGCAAAAAGTATTCCGTTGGTGGACTTGTAGGTCAACCAAACTACGCATTTCTCGATCCGTCTTGGATCTCAAAACTTTCGAACGATCCTTTAGCTTTTCAGTTCAAATCCTACGAGATCCGCCCACAACTCCAAGAACGATTTCCTTGGAAGAGGACTCGTCATCATGCTCCCGGAGTTCATTGGCCCCCGAAAGGTATCGAGCTAGTTCTTTCATTTTCAATGCCCAACGCAAATTGGAAACACGATAATTCAAGTGACGTCGGACGAGTCCTTCGTTGGAGCGATTCACTCAGCACCCTCGACTCGCAATGGACTACTCTAAAAGCCAACACCAACAAAGATGCTTCGGCTGATCGATCTATTGAACCATCTGCTCAATTACCTGCCTCTAAGTCGACTGTAGCTAATCACGGCGTTGGATTGGTTTTCAGTACGATGCCCGGGCAGTCCCTATTGCTCGAGCGAGCAATGCCCGAGAACAGTGCGTGTGTGGAAGTGCTAATTGATCCGGGGACAGATCTAGATACGAGTTGGGGGCCAGGCCTTGCGCTTGTGTGGGACGACGGAAACGTCGAAGTAAATCTGCGGTCCGGAGATCGAGGTGAACATGGTCACTTTGAATTGCGCAATCGTGGCCGCGAGCAACTCGCAAAAGTTTCGCAATTCGCTGCTAGCGATTCAGGTCTGGAACTCGACCGTGTCTATGCACTTCGCGTCAGGTGGCAATCTGGATCGATGATTTGGGATGCAGCTCAATTGCCAAAGACCGCTTTGGGGAACGAGAAAGGGGAAAATGCTCCTCGGGTCTATCATAAGCTTTTCGAAATCCCATGGGATTCTAGACCTCCTTTGGCCCTGCGAATCGGCAAGTCCGATCGATCTGGTAATGCGACCGATGCTCAAGGACCATCTAAGCAATTACCCAGCAAGCAAGTACTAAGCAACAAGGATGGCGATGAGGAGGCAACGGTTGCACAACCAACTCATTGCGTTTTCGGACAAATAGCTGCATATGGGCCATTCGACGAGTCCCTTTTGGATAATTCAGCTTCATCTGGCGTGAATTCTGGCGTGA
>CAIJIZ010000090.1 GCA_903820735.1 uncultured Pirellula sp. | reverse complement strand
CCTCTTGCTCTGGATGCTCTGGGTGCTCAAGCAACGCATCTGCAAACCGACCTGATGCGGATTTCGGCATCAAACTACTACCGATCGTCACTCTTAAACCTCCCTCAGAAGCACACCTGTCTCCTAATCCAGTCGACAAGAATCCTTAAGTCACCTTCCAACCTAACTTCCCCACCCCTCCCCCGACCTGCGAGGTTTCTTCATCATGATGCCGTCGACACCTAAAGACATTGCTCTACTGGTTTTCGGGACTCTGTTTTGCTTGGCTGCCATTCCTATGGATAACTCCAAGGGCCAACAGATTCGCCCCCCCAACTACGACGAGTCGGTTGTCCCAAAATTCGAATTACCCTCCGTTCTGCAATCTCCCATTCCGCTCGATATCCCATCCATCGGAAACGATCGCCCGAGAATCAAAACTTCTGCACAATGGCCTGCACATCGCCAAGCCCTAGTCGCCATGCTTGCCGAACAAGAATATGGGTTCTTACCTACCGAAACAGTGAAAGTAACTTCGGAATGCTTCGACGATGCGGACGCCGTCCTCTCAGGCAAAACGCATTCGAATATCCGACGCAGACAGCTTGCCATCACCCTTGAGCGAAACGGCAAATCTTTGCGAATCGACATGATTGTTTGGTCACCACGAAACCGCCCAAACGCCCCATGTTTTGTCGGTTTGAATTTTCGTGGCAATCAATCCACATGCGATGATCCTAGCGTCCGGCTCACAACCAGTTGGTGCGATCAACGACATCCAGGTGTCGAGAACAACCGAGCAACCGAACAAAGCCGTGCGAACCAAAGCGAGAGATGGCCGATCGCGGAAATCGTCGATCAAGGTTTCGCCGTTGCGACAGCTCACTACTGCGATATCGATCCCGACTTCGATGACGGTTTCGAGAATGGCATTCATGGTCTCTACCCAGATTTTCGCTGCGATGAGCAACATCCGAATCGCTGGGGATCGATCGCTGCGTGGGCTTGGGGACTTTCCCGAATGGCCGATGTCTTGGTGCAACTCGACGGTGTAAAAGCGGACGCTTTGCTGGTGGTCGGTCACTCAAGGCTCGGAAAAACAGCTCTTTGGGCAGGTGCCACCGACGAGAGATTCCGAATTGTAATCTCGAACAATTCTGGTTGTGGTGGGGCTGCACTGAGCAAACGCGCCTACGGCGAATCGGTTGCGCGAATCAATACTTCATTTCCCCATTGGTTCAACCGAAACTTTCGCAAGTATAACGATCGGGAAGAAGCGATGCCTTTCGACCAACATCAACTCATCGCAACAATCGCTCCTCGCCCTGTGTACATCTCAAGTGCCAGCAACGATCGATGGGCGGATCCACTCGGGGAGATGCTCTCGGGCAAAGAAGCTTCAGCGGCTTATGAACTGCTAGGAAAAGAAGGCTTCGCGGCAACCGAACTTCCTGCATTCAATACGCCAATTGGCAGCACATCGATCGGTTACCACCTGCGCGAAGGAAACCACGACATGTTGCTCTATGACTGGCAACAATTCGTTGCTTTTGCAAAACGCAACGGCTTGTAAAGGCCCCCATTGCACCTAAAGCAACTCAACTGCCCCAGATCCACACGAACAAAAGGCGATCCCCTTGTTGTTCGTGTTCGCAAGTAGCTACTGACTAACTACAGAAGCTTGGGCTCGTCGCTGTCTGTGGCATTACAAGTGAGGTTGCATGCGGGCCAATGCCGCATCCCAATCGGCCGACCTGCGAGGCTGATAGACTTCAATCGAACTCGATTGACGCATCCACTCGCGGGCTTGTGCAACGTTTTCGAATCTCCCTAGGGCTAGCATCTGGGAAATCACATTTCCCAAAGCTGTAGCTTCGACCGGTCCGGCGACGACGGTACGATTGCAAGCATCGGCTGTCATTTGACAAAGAAGCTGATTGCGTACTCCTCCCCCGACAATATGGATCGTATCCAACCGGTACCCTAATAAGTCTTCGAGCATACCAAGGCAAATCCGATATCGCATCGCAAGTCCTTCTAGAATCGCTCTAGCGATTGCGCCATCGGTGTTCGGAGTAGCTTGTCCGGTGTTCTTCATATAAGCCAGAACTGCATCCAACATATCTTCCGGGGCAACGAGGGATGGATGTTGGACGTCGAGCCAGTGATGTAACGGCTTGGCTTCCGTCGCAAGGGTTGCAAGCGTAGTCCAATCGTACGGCTTGCCTCGTCGCTGCCAACTTGCACGGCATTGCTGCAAAGGCCACAGGCCGGCGATGTTCTTGAGCAGTCGCACACTGCCGTTCGCTCCACCTTCATTTGTAAAGTTCAGCTCTGAGCACTTGGCATTCAATCGCGGCTCGCTTAATTCGACCCCCATAAGGGACCATGTACCACTGCTGATATAACACCAATTCGGTTGGGTTTCCGCAAACCCAGAAGCTGGTACAGCAAGCACAGCAGCACCCGTATCGTGGGTCGCCGGGACAATCGTATTTGCTTTTTCGGTCAACCCAATTCGGTTTCGAATGCTGGATCGTACCGGACCGAGACTATGACCAGGCTGCACCGGAGTGCGGAAGAGCTTCGACGGAATCTCCAAACGATCAAGCACCTTTTGAGACCAGCCACCGCCGCCGGGTTGAAGCATTTGTGTGGTAGATGCGTTCGTGAATTCGTTCACCTTTTCCCCGGTGAGCATCCAATGAAAGAAATCGGGGATCATCAAGAACCGGTCTGCAATATCGAGAATCGGGGATTTCTCCACTCGCATGCTGTAGAGTTGATAAAGGGTGTTGATCTCCATGAACTGGATGCCAGTCTCTTGAAAGATCTCTTCGCGGGAGATCTCCTGGAACGCACGATCCATCAGCCCTCGTGTTCGCGGATCTCGATAGCAGAAAGATGGCCCTACTAGATCGTCATTGCGATCGAGAAGCACATAATCGACCCCCCAGGTATCCACCCCGAGGCTGACAATATGATCGCGGTACTCCTCGACAGCCTTCCCAAGCCCCGTTTCTACTTCTTTCCAGAGAGTTAGCAAATTCCACAACAGGCGGTTCCCAATTTGCATCGGAGAGTTTTCGAAACGATGTACATCTTTCAGAAGGATCTGATCCCCTCTCAACTCTGCGGCAATCACACGCCCACCCGATGCACCGAGGTCGATGGCGAGGGCAATATCGGGATGATCCATAGTCGATTGTCTTTCCTAAAAAGATGGTTTTGGTTGAAGCGGTTTACGCGCTTCGTTTGCTCGATGCTTTGATCCCTGCTCGCAATTCGGGATTTCCGATCGCTTCATCGAGACGCTCTAGCACCGTTTGTATCACCGTTAACTGTTCCGGATTCAGCTCTTGAACTTCACCAAATCGCTTCGCGTAAAAAGCTTCTGAGATCACTCCCATGTCGAGATTCAAACCTACACGCTGCAATGAGTGATCAACTACACCGAGAAACTCACGGGGCGTCTCATACGCCGATCTCTGGAATCCCAACCGCTTAAGCTGTTTGCTGACTCGTTCGTAAAACTCAACACGAGAACGAACGCGCTGAAGATTCTCGCCTGAGCGACGGAGCCGTTTAGGAATCAAATTTGGAAATAAAGCAGGAAGTGCTTTGAATAGAATCACCGCGATCAATCCAACGCAAAATATTCCAACCGCCACACGCCAAGAAAACCATCGATCAGGCGAAAGGAATCCACCGACGAATCGGCTATCTTGCATCCGCGTGAGGATCGATTGCAACTGCAAGTAGAAATTCGCGTAGGATCCTTCCGACGTCTCACCAAACAAGGAGAAGAGCCCCCCTTGTTTGGATTTATCCATGTTGATCACCATCTCATTCCACAAATCCTGCATCGCATCGAGTGTCTGAGTACTCGAGACCCGTAATGTCCCACCCGCATTCGATCCATTGACTGGTGGTGTTGGGTCCAATCTCAACCATACCCCGCGCGTTACCCAAACCGGTAGCAATAAACTCGATCGCACAGTGTCTTCGGCTTCTCGAATCTCATTCGCCGTAAAGTATGCTTCCACCCACACATGCGCATGATTTTGCGAGACTTGAAAATACCCTCCTAAATCGTTGTACTCGCTAGGGCGAAATCCAATCACCAGCCGAGTGGGAACCCCCATCGATCGAAGCATCAACGCTAAGCCGCTTGCGAAATACTGGCAATGCCCTCGCTTCTTGTTCAAAATAAAGTCAGCAACAGGGTCGATACCCGGATCGCGAGGCCCTGTTAACGAAAGGGTGTATTCAAAGTTCCCACTGTTGGCGAGATAGTCTTCAAGAAAGAGGGACTTCGAAAGCCGGTTTTGCAATGGCGACTTGCTCGATGCAAAGATCCTCTCCAACTCAGGACGAATGATTTCAAGTGACTGAGGAAAGAACGTCACTTCCTCTCCGTACGTCGACAATGTGCTGGGTTGCTTATCTTCGTAAACATCCGACTGGTCTTCGAGGACTGGAGTCTCCTGACCGACAAGATAAGCATAAGTCAAAAATGAATAGCGTCGTTTTGGAGGCCTGTCGCTGAAAGCTTCGGGCCGAGTATCGATCATTCTCCAATCACGTTTCGCCGTTCGAAACGGAGACTTCTCGGATTGTGCATAAGGTGGTAAAGCACAGACCACATCACCAAATGGAGAACGCTCGGCGACATGCACCCGAACCGCATCCCGACGAGCCAGTAGATCCGTATCCAACTCCTTGGGCACATGCAATTCTCTAAATGGAACTGAGCGACGTTGGTAATTGTAACGGTCTCCAGGCAACCAGCTCCCTTGTCCAGGCCCATCTGTGTATCGATGAACCACCGTGCCGCGAATATACGGCGGTTGATTGGGTCGGTAGTTCTTGCCCGTCTCCTCGTTCGTCATCGACATCCTAAAAGCAGGTGCGTCGTTTTGAAGAATTTTACCGATCGTCGAGAAAGATATCTGATCGCTAAATCCAACCCGATTGCCACCCCAACCCAGCCCTTCACCTTCCCAAGTCTCGCTGTATAGACGGGGAAGCATATAGAAAAAGCCGACTGAAAACATCAGCATGCTTAACGCGAATGGGATGATGCTTCGAAACCAACTCGATGGAAAATATCGATCACCTGCCGCCAATGCGGTGGTGCTCGTGGAACGAAATCTCAACCCAGAAGACCGAGCCGTCGGAATCTTCTCCCGCCCAAGCCAATGCATAAGCCTTGCGAAGAAATTCGTCGACTCAGTCAATGACTCATTGTGACGCTGATACGAAACATATTCCGCCAAAGCCATCAGAGCCGCACTGCCAACGGCTAACACGGGAAGCATCAAGACTCCGTACAGCACATTGTCGTTTACCAACGCAGCAACCACCAACTCCAACAACAGAAAAACACCCCACTGCTCAAAGACCCGCGTTTCCTTTTTCTGGAAAAAAAGCGGAATCTGAACGTAAACCAATAGGTTCCCAACCCAGAGCAAACGGTCTGGGTTCATATTCGTGATGAACTCGTAGCCGGCGAGCAAGGCTCCAAGAATCATTCCCGCATACACCGCGTAGCGATGCAGGGAAAACACCCCAGTGCGGTCCGTAACGTAGTAGGCGGTCGACGAACAAACGATCACCAGGCCAGGCAAATACCAAGAATTTTGACCAAGCCCTACTAACAGAGCTGCAATCGCAGAGAACAACCCAAAGCAAAGCGCCAGCCTTCTGAAATTCGATTGCTGATGATTCGCCATCTTAGATTACCTCAATCCTATCAAGCGTTCGACGCGATGAATCAACCAAAGTAACGCACCTAGTATCACCAACAGGACAATCAAAATCCAAGGAGCAAAGGTTGCGGGAAACATCCACTCACGCGTCACTTCCCAAACCCGTCGCCAATCGAGCATCAAGTATATCGTCGCTGCACTTAAATAGGGACCAAAAGGCGTACTTGTATCTCCCGTAAACAACAAACGGACAATAACGATCGCGATTCCGAACAAGGGTGCCAAAAAGAATGCCAACCACACCACCTGCCAACCCAAAAAAGCTCCAACCATCGCCATCAAAGTCACATCCCCAAATCCCAAAGCCTCCATCCCCAAGACTTCACTCGCGACCATCCGAAATGCCCAAACAAGAAAACCTCCCAGAGACATCCCAACCACCGCGCTGAGCAACCTATCCCATTGCAGATCGCTCAACACGAAATATCCGATCCCCAAGAGCACCCAGCCTGAGAACATCATCGTTGCGACAGAACGCAAATTGATCGCTTGCCAAAATCGCACCCAAGCATAAACAAAGGCTTTTCTCCATCCTCGACGTGTGATCCACGGAAAATCGACCAACGACAAACACCAAATCGTCCAACCCACCAACACGATCACCAACGAGAGGAATGAACCATGTTGCCAAAGAATTGGAGCCGACTCCGGCGAATTCGCATGCAGCGTGCGAGTCACCTGGGTAAATGGTGGCTCGATCAACTGCACCCGCTCAAGCCAATTCCAGCCGTAGAAAAAAGTCGAACCGATCAGTCCGATCAACGTTCCAGGAATCGTGATGCAATCGGGGATCATTCGCTCATCGAAATCGATAAATGTCGCGATGATTAACAAAAACAACAGGATGGAATAAGCCACATACTGAGGCCAAAGAGCCTCCGGTATCAACACACCTTCCGGCATGCAATGCCCGCGTCGCAATAACCAAAATAACACGACGTAACACCATGGAACCAGCAACTCAATCAGTGCTGGGCGTATCCAAAACCAACGACCGAATTCCTTCACATCATCCGTGCGGCGACTCCTCAATAACCAGCCAACTACAGGAACTCGCTCCCATATACTCAGCCGT
>CAIJIZ010000089.1 GCA_903820735.1 uncultured Pirellula sp. | reverse complement strand
GAAATGACGCGACTCCTGCGACGCGCCGGCGTCTCAGGTTGGCCACGTTTGTTCCACTCGATGCGAGCTAGCAGACAAACAGAACTGCAGCGCGAGTTCCCGCTGCATGTGGTCTGCTCTTGGCTGGGCAACTCGCCACGCATCGCACAGCAGAGCTATCTGCTAGTGACCGAAGATGATTTTGCCAAGGCGGCGGGCGTGGCGAAGGTGATGGTGGAGGGGTGATTGCTATTTGGTGCGAGGAGGGGACCCGGCGACGGGCATCCTTACCCGATTTAGGCCTCTTTGAATGTTGGTTTGACGTTCTTGGGATCAAGGTAAATCGCGATTGGCCACATACAATCTGACCGCTCAGTTCCAATCGAACGACCGCAAGTACAGACTCGGTTTGGCCCGCCTGTTCCACTTGGCCCGCAGCATCCAATCCAACGTTCACGATCAGGATGTTTACCCACGCCGACAAGTGCCTCGGGATGAACCGCGTAGCATCCCATGAAATCGATTTGTCTTCCGTCGAAACGCGTTGGCAGGTGCCCCTGAGTAACAATCCAATATGCCTCGTCTGGCACCAATGGTCCAGTGTAATCGTGGGCATGCGTGTCAAGAAAACGTTGTCGACGCAGATTTTTTTTAGCGTGGCACCACATGCACGACAAGCGAATGTAGTTTCGTCCGGTGCTTCCGGAGGCACGTACCACGATGATTTCAATTTACGACCGTGTTTCATGCTTATTCGCTCTTGCATGGCCGAACATAGTTCGGCGATTACTGTTTCACTCGTAATCTTCGCATTGAGTCAGTAAGTCGGCCCTCAATCGCGAGGGCGACACGATGGCCCCATCTCCTCCGGGAACGGGAAAGACTGCTACCTGTCGGCCGTCCTTTAGCATTCCGGGAAGCCATTTGTCCAACAAATCTTCTAACGATATCGACGCCGCCTTTTCCTCGCCGTCGTCGGCGGCACAAGCAATAGCGAATCGCTCCTGCGGCCACAACGGTACCACTTCGACACCAGAATCATCTGCCACCAGGCACCAGCCATTGGCAGATCGAAGGCTCCATACTTCTTCCCAGTCCGCAACGCGATCCAGAAAAACGGAATAGCGGTCGGAAGCACTCATCCGGGTCAACGCAGCGAACTCTTTGTCGTGGATCTGCTTCATGATGTGTACAACGCCGAACTATAGATTCGTCCCTAACTTGCATAGTTGTAGAGCGGATTTGCTAGGCAGGATGTTACCAGAACAGGATATTCGGCTCAACTTAATTGCGTTTACTGCGCCGCGGAGGCGTTTCGGGTTGGCCACGTTTGTTCCACTCGATGCGAGCTAGCAGACAAACAGAACTGCAGCGTGAGTTCCCACTGCACGTGGTCTGCTCCTGGCTCGGAAACTCACCACGTATTGCCCAGCAGAGCTATTTGCTGGTCACCGAGGATGATTTTGCCAAGGCGGCTGGCGTGGCGAAGGTGATGGTGGAGGGGTGACAGGTTGATGTGGGGAGGGTGCCCGGCAACGGGCTTCCTCACCCGATTGCGTCAGCTTTTTGGTGTGGCATCGCAAGACAATGTTTAGTGAAGCGGTTCGAAATACGACCGCAGTATCTGAATGATGTCCAGGAATGCAAGCGATACTTCCGTGACTGG
>CAIJIZ010000088.1 GCA_903820735.1 uncultured Pirellula sp. | reverse complement strand
CCGGGAGGAATCGAGGGGAGCGAGGGATCCTTATTGATGCGTTCGCTCAATACGGGCATTCCAAATCGTCCGAGCCATAAGATGCACCAGGACGATTTCATTTGCAACGTTCAGTATCGGCTTGGTGGAACGCTAAAGGTCTCTCAGTCGCCGAACGTAACCACACGCGTATTTGTCCCACCGTTGGAAGAATGGGAGAAACGCAACGGGCCGCATTTTGCTTTCCGGGCTGCAGTGGAGACAACCATCACAGAAACGAAGACCAAGTTTTTGTTTAGCAGTAAGTCTGAGAAGGATGAGGTGTATTGGCCAGGGTTGTTTATTCTTCGGGGAACGAAGCAAGTCGAAGGCAAGACGGTTCCCTATGCATACTTCCGGGTACGAGCCGATCGCAATGGTGGTGATTTCATGGGGCCAGAGCTGCCGGTTACCGGTTGGTGGACGTTGGGCCTATCCTTCACGCCTGACGGCTTAGTGCATTACTTCGCTCGCCCTGGTGTTGAGGAATTACGTCGCGAAGACTACATCGCTACATCCATGCCGTACGGCTATCGATGTGAAGAGCTAAGATCGTTCTTCTACAACGTGGTCAACGGTGACAACGGTCGCGACTGGAGTTCAAGCTGGATCGTTGACGATCCTAAGCTTTATGTGATCCAAAACACGAGAATGGCCAATCGGTAATTTGAAAACGAAGAATTACTTTTTGTAGGATTCTTCGAATAGCTTTTGCTGAGCTGCAACAGCGCCGAGCTCAGCTTGAGTCTGCTGTAGCTTGGCCATCACAGCGTCGAGCGCTTGTTGTTGTGGAGCCATTTCTTTAGCCAAGTTGTTTTTGGCTTCTTGAGTGGCGGCCATCATGGCTTGAAGATCCGCGAGTTGTTTTTCGATTTGTGCAATTGTTGCTTGCGTCTGGTCCATTTTCGCTTTGACGGCAGCAAGGTTATTTTGCACCGGTTGAGCTTCAGTGTTTACGGCAGCGACGGACTGCTCGAGAGCAGTTCGCTTAGCCACGAGTTCAGCTCCGAGGCTTTGGAATCGCGCGAGTTCTTGTTCGAGAGCGGCGAGCTGTGCTGCCGAGGCGTTGGCAGCACCATTAGCTGCATCTAGCTTGGCTTGAGCAGCTACAAGTTTCTCGGTTGAAGCTTTCAATTCAACGTTGATTTCTTCCAGCCGCTTATCGGCGAGAGTCTTTGCTGTATTGACTTCTGCGAGCTTGGTCATTGCATCCGCGTATTCCTTAGCCTTCGCTGCATTTGCAGAAGCCAAGTCGGCAACTTCTTTCTCTTTAGCCCCTTTTTCGGTGTTCAGGGCGGTGAGTTCATTGCTGAATTGAGTCAGCGCTGCGTTCTTGGCTTCGACAACCTTGGCAGCTTCGGCGATTTGATTATCTAGGGCCGCAGGGTCTGGAACTTGACCTTCTTTTTGCTTCTGCAAGGCCGCAACGGCGTCGTCGGCTTGCTTCTTCTCAGCGGTAGCTTGGTTGACCTGTGCTGTCTTGGCAACAATCCCTTCGTTGGTCTTGGCCAGTTCAGCTTGTTTGGTAGTGATCTGTGTCGCGTAGGTGTCGACGGCAGTCTTTAGTTGAGTTGACGCAGCGGTCAGTTCGTTGATTTGGTTGACGTAGGTTGCGATCAGGTTTTGTTGGTCTGTTATCGCTTTCTGGACTGCGGCTGTTTGGGTTTGTTGCTGCGTGAACTCCGCAGTTGCTGCTTGAGCGGCTGCAGCCAGTGGGCCATGTTTCTCGCGAGAGGACGCGATGGACATTTCAATAGTTACTGGGTTTGCCGCAAGTCGTTTTTCGTCAGCTGGATTTGCACGCAACCAGACTCTCACATTTCCGGCCCAGTCTCCTGAAGCGACGTGCTGGGAGTCTACAGTTATCGCGACTTCTTGGCCGGCTTCAACCAACGCGGGCATTTCCCCTGCTGCGTTTCCACCCGCATCCCAAACCTTTACTTTGTTATCTTTGCCAGTCGATACCATTACACCGTCATTGGCGATTGCAATCGCGGCGGCACCGCCCGGGTGAGCATCCCATGACTTGATCAACTTGCTTTCATTCATGTCCCACATCTTGAGCGTCCCATCGAGTGACGCACTGACAACAGCGCCCGAATCAGGTCTCCAAGCGATCGAGCGAATTTCGTTCTTGTGACCTTGTAGATCAGCATACATCTTGCCTGTGGTTGCTTCCCAAATTACTAGCCCCGCTGCACGATCGGCGGTGGCGAGGAGGAGACCATCAGGACTGAATCGAACGGCATAAATCCAATCGGTATGCTTCTTTTGCTCCCAACGCAATTCTCCGGTAAGGGTGTCGTAGACGCGAACCATCTTCTGCGGACCTGCCAAAGCGATCAGGCGATTATCGTCGCTGATATCTGCAGCCATAACGATGTCGAGCTCGTCACCGACTTTGGCGATTCGATTTCCCGTGGTGATATCGCAGAGTACAGCAAAGCCGTTGACACTGTGTTTTCCGCCACCGATGAGTATCAATTTTCCATCGCGTGAGAAAGTGATCGACTGAGGTTCTCCTTCCGGAAAAGGAAGGATCCCCATGAGTTGCCCTGTCTGGGAGTGGTACAAGGAGACTTGATTCTGTCCACCAACAGCAATTAACGGCGACCAAGGTGCCGCCCCGAGTGCGGAGATGGAGGATGCTTTTGGGGTAAACAGCGGCGTTTGTTTGAGGATTGTGGCGGGCATCGGTGGCGGTCCTTCAGGACGTCCTGCTGCAGCGACACTGATTGCCGCCACATTCGCCATAGGTTTGCGGATAGCTGACCCACTATTCTCCGGCATCCCCTGTTCGATCCAAGTCTTGAGCAGATCAAGCTTCGCTTGGGCGATCTTATCCTGCATTGGCGGCATGACCGGTTGCTCTTTATGGGCCGTTAATGCATAGAGGCGAGAGGAATCCAAGTCTCCTGCGATTAGGACTTCTCCACTACTTCCACCAGCCATCGTCGACTGGTAGTTCTCGAGCGATAGGCCACCCTTTTTGGCGTTGTTGTTGTGACACGAAGCGCAATGTTCACGAAAGATCGGTTTGATGTGATCTTCGTAAGTGATCTTTGCGGGCTCTTGAGCGCTGAGGCCACCCGCCAGCAGTCCGCTTGCAAGAGTCAGTGAGAAGAGGACTCGGGGAGTTCGTGTTAATCGCATGATCGAGAACTACGGTTAGTGATTGAAAATGAATTCGCGACTGTTGAGCACCGCCCAAAAAGCATCGTGCAATCCTTGGTCAGGATTTGCAGATTCGCTTATCAACTGCATAAGCCTAGCGCGTTCAGCATCGCTCGGCTTGCGGGACAAACAACGTAGGTAAATCCGTTCGATGATCGCTTCTGGAGTCAGTCCTTCTTTCTTCCAGTTTTGCAGCATCTGGCCTTGATTGATTTTGCCGCTTACTGCTCCTCCGTTGATCAAGTGTAAAGCTTGAGACAACGAGGGATCGGTTGTGGCTTCTGCTGCACAGACGGTAGTACGTGCACTGCGTCCGAAGGTATTCAAGAAGTAATTGCTGGTAGAGCCGTCAGCGATTTGCACAGCTCTTGCACCGATAGGTAACCCACGGAATTTTTCTTTTGTCTCGGTGACTTGAGAAATGCAATCGAGCAAGTTCTCAGCAGGGACTCGACGTACGGTAGCGTGCGAATAATTCCGCAAATCGTCTTGATTGCCTTCCACCGGAGTGGTTGTTCGTTGGTAGGTTTGAGAATTGCAAATGTCGCGGACGAGTTGTTTTACGTCATATTTGTACTCGATAAGTTTCCCGGCAAGAGCGTCGAGTAACTCAGGGTTGCTCTCTGGATTGCTTGCACGGAAATCATCGATTGGGTCTACAATTCCAACGCCGGTAAAGTGCGCCCAAATTCTATTCGCGACGCTTTTAGCAAAGAATGGATTCTCGTTGCTGGTGATCCAATCGGCGAGTACTACGCGGCGATCTTTACCTTCGGTCGCAGCAGGTCCGCCACCGAGAAACTTCGGTTTAACCACTGCACCACCGACTGGATGGTTGACTTCCCCGCCACCACCGTTGAAGACAAGGGTCTGGCGATAGTCTTCAGAGGTCTTGCGACCTACTTGAGAAAAGAACGCTGTAAATCCATAGTAGTCATCCATCGTCCATCGATCGAACGGATGGTTGTGGCACTGGGCACATTGAGTACGGATCCCCATGAAGACCTGGGCAACATTCTCGGAGAGTTTCAGACGGTCTAACTCGACTTGATAGAAGTTCGTCTGTGGGCTTTGGAAAGTTCCTCCCGTCGCGGTCAACAGATCGCGTACGATTTGGTCGATTGGGGTGTTCGATGCAATCTTGTTGATAAGCCAATTGTAGTACAAGTAAGCAGCTTTATAGCTGACTTGGTTGTTGCTCTTGATCATCAGCAAGTCGGCCCATTTCATCGCCCAGATTTCGCTGAATTCTTTGCGACCCAATAAGGAGTCAACCAACGCTGCTCGTTTGTTTGGATCCGTACTGGAAAGAAACGCTGCGGTCTCGGCTTCTGTCGGAAGAAGCCCCGTAACGTCAATCGTGACGCGACGAACGAATTCTTCGTCGGAACAAAGTCCGCTTGCTGGCAATCGTACTTTTAGGAGTTTCGCATCGACGAGTGCGTCGATGTAATTCCCTTGGCTAGGCTTGAATTCGAACTGCAATCCGCTGGGTAATGCGAGGACTTGAGTACCGACGGTATGGGTGTCGAACCGCGCCATCACGAACGCTTCGCCTCGCACGCCACTGCTAACCGTTCCATCGGGTGAGACGGCGGCGGTACGTTCGTTGTTGGTAGTAAACCCGGCGAGATCCCAAACGTCGCGCTGCGTTCCATCGGCATATGTGGCAACCGCCACTAGCCTCTGCTTGGCACCCTCACCCTCCATGACCGCTTGGGTTGGGAACAAGTCGACTTTGGCGACCGCAGGCGGACGTGCGGCATCGGCTGGTGCACCTGCTTGCAACCAAGCCAATACAGTTTGGTAGTGCTTGCTGCCCGGCTCGATCTTCTTACCACCTGAATGCTGAACCGCACCGATGGCCTTCAACAGCAGCAGACTTTGATCGGGCACAGCAAGATTGATTCGGCGGATACCAATTTCGCGAGTGATTCGTTGGTAGTCACCGACTGGATCGAAACCGAACAAGCTCAAACGGAATCCGTCTTTACCGCGTGCAGCGCCGTGACATGATCCAGTATTGCAACCGACTTTAGTGAAGATTGGCAAGACGTCCCTCTCGAACCCGACGGTCCGGGGCGTTTGACTTTGCGTCACTTCAAGCATTGCTTTCGCTTCCATGCCGTTCCAAGTGCCGACAAGTTCCGTAGCTCCATCAGCGAGGGGGAATACAGTGAAGTTGTCAAGCTTGCCAAAGGCTGGATTGGCTAGAGTCCACTGGACTTGATCCGTTACATCTACCGTGATTCCATCGGATCGCACGGCCATGGCCATGAACCGTTGCGAGTCAGTCTGTGCGCTGATTTTAATCGCAGGCGGAAACACTGAGAGACTTTTGTAAGTGGCCGGTGCGGCAGCAGGAGCCGGTGCGGCAGCAGGAACCGGTGCAGCAGCAGGAACCGGTGCAGCAGGGTCTTGAGCATTCGCCGCCAGAGTGCACAAGGCGCTCATCGGGAGGGAGAGCAGTGGCAGCAGAGCCCATTTTCTAAGCGATGTTTTATTCATGTTCATACGGTTCAATTGAATTGGGTCTTATGATCGCATTCGAAGGGTATGGAGGATCAGGTGACTACTGTGTTAGGTGACTACTTACCCGGAGACTTTTGCTTTCGCAGTTGTTCGAGTCGAGTCAATGGTTTTTCGGTTGGAGCGGCCGGTGGTGTTGGCATCGGTGCGGGTGCTGCTGCGGGGGCGGCAGGTGGTGGGGCGACCGGAACATCGATTTGAACTTCTGCGTTTCCGTTAGTTTGGGAAATGATTCCCTTTTCGTTTGTGACGGTACCACGGCATACGAGCGTCTTGTAATTACCTGCCCGAGTTTCGGCTGGTATTTGGAGAGGGAATACCAACTGCTTTGCATCTGCTGCTACTGTTAGCTTGGGGGTGGCTGAGGTAGTCCCTGGTGGCAATCCGAGCAATTCAACTTCAACAGTTCCTTCCGCAGGTCGCTTGAGTTCAATTCCAACGATCACATCTGCGGGTTTGCCTTGTTCTGCCATGGTCTTGGCAAATTTGAATTCAAACAGAGCCTCTTGGACATCAAGCTCAACGAATTCCGAAGCGATGGTTACGGGTCCGAATCCACTTTCCGCTGTTGCGAGTACCAAGATGGGCCATTTGCGAATCGCCGCGCCGTTGTTTGCCGTAACGCTCATTCCAATGGTGGATTGATCACCTGGAATGGTAACGGGAGAAGCTCCAATTCCTGGGGGGGCCGTCAGCATTCGGACATTGATCGGTTGGGTAAATCCTTCTTTGCGTTTCGCGTTGATGGTTAATGCCATCGAACCATTGCGTACGATCGGGACTTGTGGTTGTACGATTTCGATATCGAAGGGGGCTGCATCGACGATATTGACTGCAAGTCGATCATCCCATCGTCCCCAAACGTCGACATTGTTTTGTCCACGAATTAACTGGGTTCGTTGCGACAAGTGTCCGCTGAGAGTCCGTTCAGGTGAGACCACTAAGCTTGCGGATAAATCGACAAGTTTCGATGCGTTTGGAGCATCGGCTGCGGCTCTAAAAATCATTTGGATTTGGCTTTGATCTGCTGCGACTAGTCCGTCGGAGTGGGTTGCTCCGGGAGGAAGATCAGGAACAGCAATACGCCCTTCTCCACCTACATTTTTGCGAGCCAAATTGGTTTCGACCGCCATGCGAGCACCCTTAGGGACGTTAACCACTTGGGAGACGTAGCGTTCAAGTTCGTTGACGGTGGTTCCAACTTCAGCATCGGCTGGAGTCACTTCGACTCGATAAACAAAGTGTTTGCCGCCGCGACCCAAGTGATCCGAGACGCATACGGCGTACTTCCCATCTTCAGGGACTTTGAAGCTCAGATAACTGTCAGGCCCACCTTGGTCGTCGTTTCCAGCGAGTCCGCCTCCGCCGACTTTGAAGATTTGCAGCACAGGGTCGACCTGCGATCTTAGTGGAAGCCTAGCATGAACTTGTACGTCGAGTTGTTGGTCTTTCTTGGCTTCGAAGACCCAGTAGTCTCGATCGTTATCGGTTTCGAGGATTCCATTGAAAGCCACTGGGAGTGCGTGCGAGTTGGCAATGGCGTTGTAATCCGAATTCGGCTCGGACTCCAATGCGTTGGGGATGTTGACAACTCGAAGCATATTTGGGGATGGAGCAACCATCCCTTCTTGCGTTGACCAGACTCCTGCCGATTTGGTGTGTGCTTCGGCTGGCATAGCAAAAGTCTCTTGCCATGTGTTTCCTAGAAGGTCGACGCAGGTTGCCGTCAGTGGCTGACCTGGAGGGCCACCAGCAGGCAAGATCGCCACAGGTCTAGGATACCCACCGACGTGCAAGCGGTACTTTGACTGATCGTTTCCTCCGAAGCTGCTTTCGCGGACTTCGATGATATAGCGTCCTTTCGCAGGAGCTACCATCGAGCACAAGCAATCCTGTTGAAGGAACACCGAGTCATCGCTAGCAGTGATTTCAAATCGATTCGCATCGTAAATCGCAACGTACGGATCGAAGAAGTTGTTTAGGTAGGAATGGCGAAGTCCTTCAAGCTCAACGTTAAGTTTTTGGCCAGCTTCTAGCTCTACGGCGAAGTAATCCACATCTTCGTTGAGGACGACGCCATCGACGGTCGAGTTGTAGGGGATATCTTGGGCTTTGGCGAACTCGCTGTTGGGCTCGACTTCTGCTACGGTCGGCAACGCAGAGACGCCGAACAGACGCATGTTGCTTGTTCCCGACGCGGTGACTACGCGAAATGGATGCAGTTCGGTTTTGCAGTCAGGCGTAGCTGTAATCGTTACTTTGATATTGTTGTCGTCTACTTTGGTGATATTCGACGCAGTGAGTCCAGGGTTGTAGAAAAGCAATTCGCGGGCATCACCCAATCGCGCTCCGGAGATTTGAACTTCCACCGATTGTCCGCGTTGCACTCCGACAACCGATAATGCGCTGGCTTCCGGTTGCGATGCTACAACACGATTTGTGTTGATAGATTCCACGCCCACAACAGCCCCGAGAAATATTGCAGAGACGGCAGCAGTTTTAACTATCCGGTGAATGGAATCCCGGCAGGAATCCAACCATGTGGTCGAAATTCTCATAGTGTCACGTTTCATAGAATCCCTAGCGATGCAAGTCGTTCGCATAATTTAGTTCCAAAGCCCGGTACCAAACCATTTCTAGAGCCAACTCATCGCGCTAAGGCGGGAGTCAGTTGGTCAAGCGACAGTCGACCGGATCGCTTCAAGGTGGCGTCTCGAAGGACGGTGATCCGTCGAGAGCGAATAAGTCATTTGCTGGAAACGAACGAAGATCGTTTCGGGCAAAGCGTTAGCTAGCGAGCGTCCGCAACAACTGCTTTCGCTCGCCCGGCTGATATTGTCAAAGTTCGAAACTAGGAACGGATCGTTAGGCGATCAGTTCATTGACGACGCGTCCGCCGTCGCAGATTTCGATTGGACGATCGCCCGGAGACATGAGCTCTTTGTCGGCAACAATACCGAGCAGATGGTACATCGTAGTTGCGAGATCTTCGGGAGATACAGGATCGAATTCTGGCTCGGTAGCGGTTGCGTCGGAGGAACCGTAAACCAGTCCACCCTTCGTTCCACCACCAGCAAGCATCACGGAGAATACTTTTGGCCAGTGATCTCGACCTGCGTCATTGTTGATCTTCGGAGTTCGACCGAATTCGCTGCTTACCATCACCAAGGTCTTGCTGAGCAAGCCGCGCGATTCCAAATCCTCGATCAGTGCTGTAAGGGCTTGATCCAAAGGTGGCATGTCGCGACGCATCCCGCCGGCGATTTGGTTGTGCATATCCCAACCGCCGTAGGTAACCGTAACCATCCGAGCACCGGCTTCAACGAGGCGTCGAGCCATGAGCAACCGTTGTCCGGCAGCGTTGCGGCCGTACTTGTCTCTCAGGCCGTTGTCTTCGGCTTCGATGTTGAAAGCTTCACGCGCCGAATCGCTGCTGATCAGCGAGTAAGCTCGTTCGTAGAAGGTATCCATTGCAGTCAGGTTATCCGACTTTTGTTTGGACTCAAAGTATTCGTTAACGGCATCGAGAGCAGATCGACGGCGTTGAAAACGAGCCATGTCGACGTCACCTTGAAGGTTCAAGTCCTGAACCTTGAAACCGTTGTTCGCAGGGTCAGCACCGAGACTGAACGGACCGAAGCTTGAGCTGAGGTAGCCCGATCCGGAGAATTCGTTTGGATTGTTAGGAATCGCAACGTACGGAGGCAAGTTATTGCGAGGGCCGTATTCGTGGCTGATCACAGATCCGAAGCTTGGGTACGACAAGGCCGGAGAAGGCTTGTACCCAGTGAACATATTATGGGTGCCCCGTTCGTGGGCAGCTTCGCCGTGGGTGAGGGATCGGATGACCGTGAACTTATCCGAAATTCCGGCAAGCTTTGGGATCGTCTCGCTGAAGATCTCGCCTGTTTTGGATTTGATCGTTCCCATCTCACCTCGGTATTCCAAGGGACTGTATGGTTTCGGATCAAAGGTCTCTTGGTGAGCGATTCCGCCGGGCAAGAAAATATGGATGACGCTCTCAGCCTTCGCTTCGATGAAGTCGTATTCCTTTTTGTCTGCCCTTGCGCGGAGCCGAAACATATCGCCGAGTGTAAGTCCCAATCCGCCGATCGCACCGACGGTCAAAAAACCTCGACGCCCTACTGGATTACCTAAGCACCTCATCATTTCGCTCCTTTGCTAAATTCATAAATGGATCAACCCGACCAACACCTGAGGATCACATTACGTTGTGGATATTCGCGCGGCTTGCATGCCCCTGCGCGAACACTTTATAAACCGTCCGGCGAACGCGAAAAACGCAGTCCGATGATAAATCTACCAAGACTACGAATCGTGTGAACCGAGCGGTTCTCTAGGTGGGATTCAGCCGGCTAAAGGTGGCGAGATGACTTGCT
This sequence comes from uncultured Pirellula sp., assembly GCA_903820735.1. Lineage (GTDB taxonomy): Bacteria > Planctomycetota > Planctomycetia > Pirellulales > Pirellulaceae > JBKCUI01. The sequence continues at coordinate 8,579 of CAIJIZ010000088.1, read as the reverse complement.
GTAGATCGTTTCAGATCGGCTGCGTAGTCTCTCGCCGCGAGCCCCGCCTGGCCGGGAGGGATCGCGAAATTATAGTGCATAGCAAGGGTGTTTGTACCAAGAACTTTTTCGATTCTAGGATCTGGAGGGGCGTTTTTTTCCCTTTGTCGTCAAAACAGCAACGGATTGTAATCAATTTGCACTCGGTTCTAACACACCTAGATCGCTTCTCGCTTAGCGATTAGGGGTGTTTTTCCGCCCTTGCTGCGTTTGTTTTTGCTCAAGGGCTCGACGGCGTGGTACACTACCGCACTAGACGGAGTGAAGAAAACGCGTCGACGAGGAACTGTGAGCCATGGGAAAACGTGAACAGAGCGGGGTGCCCTCCGATTTCGACGGGATCGTGCGCCTATTCCCACTCCCGAATCTAGTGTTGTTTCCGAATGTCATCCAGAACTTGCACATTTTTGAGCCTCGCTACTGCGAGATGCTCAGCGATGCCCTGGAGTCGGACGACTTGATCGCCATGGCGCTCTTGGACCGTGGCTGGGAAGAGAATTATGAATCGCAGCCCCGGATTGCGAGGTCGGTCTGTATCGGCCGGATCATCAACCACACGCCCCTGGGCGACGGTCGCCACAACATCATGCTTGCCGGAGTGCACCGGGCCCGAATCGTCGAGGAGCTCGATGTGGAGACGGCGTTTCGGCAAGCGAGGGTTGAATTGATCGACGAGCAGTCTTGGGATCAAGCTGAACTTGCGGATGCGGCAAAGTATGAATTAGTGAAGCTTTTTCGGAGTTTTCTACCTCCCGAGATTGCGAAAGCAGATCCATTGTCAGAAGTGCTGGTGCATCAATTGCCCTTAGGAGTTTTGACGGATATCGTAGCGTTCGCGATCAACCTTCCGTTACCCGTCAAGCAGATGTTATTAGGCGAACCGAGTGAAGAGGCTCGCTACAATATCTTGATGGAGCAACTTCGTCAGTTGAAGCAACGTGAACCGGAGCCTGTGGTACCAACAGTCAACCGAACGCGTTACCGCACTGATGAGGCTCCGCCCTTTAGCGTGAACTGAAAATTGCTCCGACTGAATCTGCGATGTTCCCTTGGTCCATTCGTCCCACGTTTCAAATCCAACTAAGCACACCGCGCGAGGATGCGATCGTTCGTTTTGAGGTGGCCATGTTGCAGCAAACACCAGCGAACTTGTTTCTGACTTACGGGGAGTATGCCGAGTTTCATCTGGAAGATGAATTGCACAGGTTTTGGTCACCGCACTTAAGCATCTATTTTCTTCCTGGAAGTAGCGATTCGCATTGTGAGCTCTTTGGGCGTTTTGCTCCTAGGCCAAACATTTGGACTCTGGTTTGGATTTTTTACCTAGCGTTTTTCTGCTGCATTTTCTTTGCTTCCATTTTCGGCGGCTCGCAGTGGATGATCGGGCATTTTCCGTGGGGGCTAGCGATCGCCGCTGCGACGATGGTGCTTTACTTGGGGCTGTTCATTGCAAGTCAAATCGGGCAGTCTCTATGCCACGACCAGATGGAGTTATTGCGCAATCGGCTTGAGGATGTCCTTTTTCAAGCGGGACTTGAAGTGAACAAACCCACACCCTGAATCCAATCGATCAAGCATTTCTAGCGATCAAGGATTCCTAGCGATCAAGGAGGATCTTGCTTGAACGAGTCGAGCAAGAGTTGACCTGCGGTGGTTGGTTGCATGTGACGTTCGAGAACATCGAGTCCTACTTGGAACTGCTCGCGAAACTTGTCGAGCGCGGGTGTTAGTCCAAGCTCTGGAAACTGCTGATCAAGCTGAGCATGGACACGACAATTACGAGCCAATACGAATGCGCCATGAAGGATCTGAAACATAGGACGCGGGTCGGGGCGAATAGGTGCCTTGTTGATTTCTTGGGGGTTCGTCAACAAAGGATCGATCATCAACAGCGCGTTGAGATACAGGTGGGAGCATTCATGGACAAGGTGCTCGAGGAACCACATTTGAGCGTTCTGCAATGTTGGTGCTTTGAGCCACAGGGCGCCAAAAACCTTCGGTGAGCTTAATCCTTCGATTCCATTTCCAGTGAAGAGCTTGATGATCGAGACGTGCGATTGAATTTCTGCATGCATGTGTGGGTTGACTTGCCCGATCCGCTCAAGTGCCAGAAGGACTTGGGAGTGCAACTGCGAAGTATCTTTTTCCAGAAGTGGAAAGAACTCGAGTGTTGCGACTCCTGAGACCTGTGTTGAGCGGACTTCACGCAACAGCGAAGATTCCCAAGCATGGGTTGCTATGGACTCGGTTTGCAAGTCGGTTGAATACCAAGATTCAGGAGGATCGGACGTCCAGGCTTGAAGTCCATCCATGACCGCATATCCATCGCGCCTTTCCATCGATTCGATAAGGCTGCTCAAGCGAGCGCTGAGTCGGGGGGCTAAGGTACGTGTAAGATCGATTCCGCGGATGTTTGCAAGCAGTGTATCGAGGTTTTCGCTAAGCCCTTTTGCGGCCGTGAGCACAGCGCCCTCTGCGTTGGATCGCCAAAACTTGCGAGTCAGTCTCGCGAGGATCTGTGCGCGCTGTTCATTGGGCTGCCAACAGAAAAAGCTCTCGTCGATCTCTTGCGCGAAGCTTTGAGAATCATTGGAGATTCCTCCGTAAAGCGGCTTGGCTGTGTTCCCGACATTTCCCATTGTTTGGTGATCCTTGTATAAGCCGCCTGCCCGTTGTTGTAGGCATGCGTCGCTTGTGAAATTCTCAGCGGTGCCTTGTCATGCTAGCCGTAGAACAGTGGGCGTCAATGAATGACTGTAAATTAATTATTCTCACTGACATGCATTGTAACTACAGCACACACAGCGGCTTTTAACGCACAACCGAAAACGCCAAGCGTTGCAGTTCAATCGCCAAGTCGACTTCTTGGACAATAGTTCGACCGGCTTGGGAAGGTCGAACGGCCACTGGAGCAAAGTTCAAGACACCTGAAATATTCGCTTCTTCGATTACCGAAAGGACGCTTTGTGCTGCCGTTGCGGGAACCGCGAGGATCGCCAGATCAATGGCTTGCACCGAAGCAAAAGAAGCGAGCGAGCCGAGGTCTTGGATCACCAGTCCACCGACTTTGTGACCTATTTTTTTCGGGTCTGAGTCAAAGGCCCCCACGAGACGAAAGCCTTGTTCTCCAAATCCTTTGTAACCGGTAAGGGCGCGGCCTAAGTTTCCTACACCAACAAGAATGACATTCCAAGCTCGGTCAGTTCCGAGGACATGCTGGATGTTTTGAATTAGTTCATCGACGCGATATCCAACGCCGCGCTGTCCGACAGTGCCTAGGCAAGACAAGTCCTTGCGTACCTGAGAGTCTTTGAGTCCGAGCTTTTCGGCGATGGATTGGCTTCGGACGTTTGCAAGTTCAGCGCGGTGCATTTGCTGCAACTCGCGCAAGTAGAATGCAAGCCGTGTAACGGTCGCTCGTGGAATCTCGTTCCGCGATTTGGTCATCCTCTCACCGGCTATGGGTTAGGTGACTCGGTCGTCCGGAAAGACTCCGGAGCGATGGTCTTTAAGAATTCTGCGCACTTGTCCACCGCAAAGAGTATTTGCTGATTCGAGTGGGTTGAATTGATAAAGAACCTCAATCGAGCCGCTGATTCCTCGACCGCTGGATAGAGAATAGGTTGCACGTTGACGCCTGCTTCGATCATCCGCCGCGATAACTGCAAAGCGTGCAGCGAATTGCCGGTGATCACGGGGACAACTGGGGTTTCGTGACTGTTGCCCGTATTGAGCCCCCTCTTTTTGGCTTCCGTTAAAAACAGCCGAGCTGCTTCTTTGAGCCGAGTAACCCGTTGCGGATTTTCTTTGAGCGTTCGGATCGCCGCAAGCGCTGCGGCTGTGTTCGGAGGCGAAAGCCCGACGCTGAAAACAAATCCGGGAGTGGTGTACTTGAGGTACTCGATCAATGCGTGTTTACCGGCGATGTAACCTCCGCAAGAGCCAAACGACTTGCTGAGTGTTCCCATCCAGATGTCAACATCCTTTGGGTCGACGCCGAAGTGTTCCGCGATACCTCGCCCTGTTTTGCCCATGGTTCCAATCGAGTGAGCTTCGTCGACCATCAACCAGCATTGGTGTTTCTTGCAGACTTCGACGAACTTAGGAAGTTCTGGGTAGTCTCCATCCATGCTGTAGACACCTTCGACGATCACCAACACTCGCCGATGCCGCTTGCGTTGCTCTTTGAGAATCGCATCAAGGGCTTCGAAGTTGTTGTGTGGGAATGGTCGCCTGCGACTTCCCGATAGAATCGCACCCTGGACGATACTATTGTGCGATAGGGAGTCGTGTAGGATCAGGTCCTGTTGGCCGACGACGTGACCGATTACGGACTCGTTGGTCGAATGTCCTCCGACCATCACGATCGAGTCTTCTACACCTATCCAGTCGGCGATTTCTCGCTCGAGGTCTTTGTGGATATCTTTCTCGCCACTGACCAATCGCGAAGCAGAAACGCTTGTGCCATACTTGCGTGTTGCAGCGATCACAGCGTCGCTAACCGCTGGATCCCCACTCATACCGAGATAGTTGTAGCTTGCAAAACTAATTCTCTGTTGACCATCGACGAGGGTGGTGTCGCGAGTAAGGCCTTGGTGGACGGAGAAATAAGGGTTGGGTAACCCGGTCATCTCCATCTGCTGCATGGTCTGTTTGAGTCTTCGATATTCGGGCAAGGATTCGAATTGATAATCCTCCGGCGCAATGACTCGTTCGGAGTGCTCTTCTTCTTGAGCTGCGGCAAGCCCCTCACGGACTTTGTCTTTTCCAAATAGGCTTTCGATCGCTTCGGAGATCTCTCGAATCGTCTCGATTTCCTGAAGGATTTCTTCTGGGAATCGACCGCCGACGGAGTTCTCTAAGAAGTGAGCGATTTGCAATCGTTCAAGACTATCGAGGCCGAGGTCGACGATCACGTTGGTATCTAGATCGAGCAGCTTAGCGCGTTCTTGTGCGACGCTTTTGACAGCGCGTTTGACCAATTCAACGACCGCTGGATCCGGGTCTCGGGTTTTCTTCGGGTGAATGCCTCCCGAAGCGAATCCGTCCTTGATGTCGTTGATGGTCGCGGCTGCAATCATCGGCGGGCCGTCGAAGAGTCCTTCCTCCCAGCTGAGCCACTGATGAACCACTCGAAGAGTTCCTTCTCGAAACCCTTTTAAGCAAGCATGTCGTTGGATTTTGCCAGAAGATGTTTTCGGCAATGAGCCGTGACGAACCAGAACAACCGCATCGGGTGGTATCTCGTGGTTGGCTGTTACGGATCGGCGTATCGACTGAATTACAGGATTCCAGTCATCTTCCAAGGAGCGTTGGACTTCTACGGTGATGATCAAACGCTCACGTGGGCCGGAATCGTCTGCGAATGCCGCAGCCGCCGATGATTGGATCGATTCGTGGCATTCTTCCACCGTCTGTTCGATGTCTTGTGGGTAGCGGTTGACTCCGCGAACAATAATCAAATCCTTCACCCGGCCAGCGACGTAGAGTTGCCCGTCGCTAAAAAATCCCAAGTCGCCGGTTCGCAAGAATGGGCCTCTGCCGTCCTTGGTCATCGCGCGGAAGACTTCGTTGGAGATATCGGGTTTCTCCCAGTACCCAAGTCCAACGCTGGGGCTATCAACCCAGATCTCTCCGATTTGGTTCTCAGGTTGTATATGCAAAGTCTCTGGATCGACGATTACGACTTCTTCGTTCGAGGTTGTCACCCCGCAACCGACGAGCTTGCGGGCGTTCTCATCGGTGTCGAAGACCGGTTCGACGATCCGTGCGTCGAGCAATTTTCCGTTAAAGCTTCGGATTACCGGTTGGTCGTGACTCGGTCCGCCGGTGACGATTAGCGTTGTTTCCGCCATGCCGTAGCAAGGCAAATGCGCTTCGTGCTTGAACCCGACCTGTGCAAACCGCTTGGAAAACTGTTCGATGGTCGAAGCTCGCACGGGTTCTGCTCCGTTGAAAGCCACGCGCCATGAACTCAAGTCGAGTCCTTCAAGCTCTTCGTCGGTCACTTTGTCGACACATAGTTGATAAGCGAAATTCGGAGCTCCACTGGTCGTCGCGTTGTATCTGCTGATCGCTCGCAGCCAACGAACCGGACGCTGCAAGAACGTCATTGGACTCATCAGAACCATCGTCGCACCGAAAAATAACGGCGAGAGAATCCCACCGATGAGTCCCATGTCGTGGTAAGTCGGCAACCAGCTGCAACCCATACACGTATGATGTTCGCTAAACAACGTCGAGATGATTTCGCAGTTGCGAATGAGGTTTCCATGCGTGAGCATCACACCTTTCGGAGCTCCGGTCGAGCCCGAGGTGTACTGCAAGACCGCAAGGTGGCTATCGAGGACCGGCAACTCAGTAAACTGAATCGCGATCGAGCGATCGATTTTGTCCGTACCGATGATGTGAAGACTTTGGGTCTCGGTACGCATATTCTCGTCGCGAGCGATCTGGTCTGCGACATCTTGGGTTGTCAGGGCAACCGATGCATTACAGTCCTCCGCGATCCCTTGAATGCGAGCACCCTTGCGGTTCCGCTTCGGCGGATACGCTGGCACGGCGACGCAACCGGCGTACAAGCAACCAAAGAAACCGGTGATGAACTCCAGTGTCCCAGGGGGGTAGAGCATCAGCACGCGAGAGCCTACCGGATGGGCCTCGAGGATCTTCACGGCCGTCGCTCGCGCGGCGTGGTCTAATTCCGCATAGGTCAGACTTGTCTCGTCGCTGCTCTCGCCGTCGGTCAGATAGAAGGCGACCTTATTCGGGAACGTGTTCGACCAATATCTCACGAGGTCGACCATCGTCGTAAGGGGTGGATTGTAGGGTGCATGGACCTGGCTAAGGTCTAGCTTTTTGTATTCTTTGACTCGATTCACAGACTCTACCACTTCCCTGCGGATTCCCCGAGGTTCGATGCCGGAGTTCGGCGGAATGACAATTGACATTTTGCTCGCATTCATGTGGCTTTGGTGCGTACTCATAGTGGTTGTATCGGCAATTGGTTATACCTTCAATTTGTCAAACTCGGTACAGGCGAACATTTCGGAACAACCCGCACCTAATTTTTCCTCACAGAGGAGGGGGCGACTGGAGTTTTTTCCTTTCGATTCCGCAAAATTCATTTCAATCTAGCTAAGTCGTTCCATTCGTCGGTCAAAGCATTTTTTTGTCAACGCCTTGGATAGCTTGGATAGTTGTCGCGGGCAATTCCCGCCCATTGGCGAACCGTTTTCGGGAGCTTACCCAAAACAAGCAAATTCGAAAGAAAATTTCCACTTGCTTGATGTTCCATCTGGATTTATACTTTCGCCCCCTTCTGGTAAGGCTCGCTGGGTGTTACGATCCGACCTGCCGATAATCCCTACAGCGGTAATCCCGTCATCGGTGGCTTTCGCCTCAGATCAGGGAGAACTTGGGCTACCAAGTTCATCACATCGAGAAAACATTGAAGAATTGTTATGATTGCTCAACAAAAGACAACAGTCGCAAAGACAGGTAAAGTCGATCAGAAATGGTATGTAGTCGACGCAACCGACTGCACACTCGGCCGACTTGCGAGCGAAATCGCTATGGTTTTAATGGGCAAACACCGCCCGCAGTACACCCCACACGTCGACACCGGCGAGTATGTGGTCGTGATCAATGCGGAAAAGGTCAAGATGAGCGGCAGAAAACTCGAACACCGCCACTACACTTGGTATAACGGGTACCATCGCCAGAAGATCGAATCCTACGGCGAACGCTTAGAGCGAAAGCCAACTGACTTGGTCCTCTTGGCTGTCAAGCGAATGTTGCCAAAGAAAAATAACTTGGCACGTCACATGCTTGGGAAACTGAAGGTTTACGCTGGTAACGAGCATCCGCACCAAGCACAAAGCCCGATTCCATTGCCACCACGAATCAAGACGAACTAGTTCTTTCCCGTTCTAGTTGTTGCAACGAAGCGGTTGTGACCTTCGTGCGGTCGCTTACCCAATTTTCATTCTGAAATTTTCATTCCCTGATAGAGTCCGAGCGAGATTTAGGCCATGTTCATCAAGAAAGACAAGATCAGCGGAGATAGCTTGGGAACCGGTCGTCGAAAGACCAGTGTCGCTCGCGTTCGCCTTCGTGCAGGCTCCGGCAAGATCACCGTTAACGACCGTGCATTCGAAGAATATTTCACGACCGATGCCGAGCGTCGTCTCGTGACTCAAACCCTCGATCACGTTGGTCACGGGGACAAAGTCGATGTTTTCGCACGCGTTGCCGGCGGTGGCCCGATGAGCCAAGCTGGCGCAATTCGGATGGGTCTGGCCCGTGCTTTGGTCAGCCTCGCTGAAGAAAACTTCCAACCGCTTCGCGATGACGGATTCCTTACTCGCGATTCCCGCATGAAGGAACGCAAGAAGTACGGTCTCCGCGGTGCTCGCCGTGGTACACAGTTCTCCAAGCGTTAATCGCAAGGTTTTCGATCGTTTGGTCGTAGGCTCCGGATTCTCCGGAAGCCTACTAGCCTGGATATTAGCTTCGCAAGGACAGTCTGTCCTGCTCGT
>CAIJIZ010000087.1 GCA_903820735.1 uncultured Pirellula sp. | reverse complement strand
TCAGAATCAGAATCAGAATCAGAATCAGAATCAGAATCAGAATCAGAATCAGAATCAGAATCAGGAGCAGGAACAGAACCTGGAGCAGAATCAGGCTCAGAACGTTGCTCGATACAGTAAAGCTTGCTCCAACTGCGCAAGAATAGTTGATCATCCACTGCGACCGCAGAAGCGTCGATTACATCTTCCAGATCGTTGGTTGCGACAACGTCCAATGTTTCGTTGTCTTTAACTACGACGGTCGCACCTTCGCGGCTCGTAAAGTAAAAATAGCCGTTAGCGAAGATGGGAGAAGCGTACATATTGCGGATCCCCTCCAAGCGTTTTCGCTCACCAAGTTGTTTGCCGTTAGTCGCATCCACGATACTGAGCAGATTCGTGTTACCCGCTGTGAACAGCAACCTTGATTTGCTCAGAATTGGAGACGGCACATACGGGGTACCTTGAAGTACTTTCCAATCGATCATAGGGCTGTCAGTGATATCTCCGCGCGAACGCAGCGGGATAGAGCATGCAAGGGCACCACGATAGCCACTGGTGCAGATCACCGAGTCCTGAAACCGGATTGGAGAAGGAATCGCGTTGACCGTTTGGCCGCCGCATTCCCATAGCAGTTTTCCATCCTTTGCATCATAACTCTTGACCGATTGCGTCCCGTTGACGATCACCTGCTCCTTACCTTCAAAGCGGGTGACAAACGGGGTATTCCAAGAAGTTACTTCACCCGAGCGGTCCACCTTCCAGATCGTTTGTCCGGTACGCTTGTCCACTGCGGCGATGAAAGAACCTTCTTCTTGATCCCAATTGATAATCAATGCATCGTCGGTCAGTACTGGCGTGATAGCTTCTCCCCACCCGTTGCGAGTTCGCATGTCACCGAGATCGATATTCCAAAGCGAAGTTCCATCGAGAGAGTAGCAGAATACTCCTCGAGATCCGAAGGAAAAATAAAGTCGCTCACCATCGGTAGTTGGCGACCCAGATGCATAAGTGTTCGTCTCGTGTTTTCCTTCGTGAGGCACTTGTTCGACTGCGACGCGAGTCCAAAGTTGCGTTCCGGAACGGCGGTCGTAGCTAGAGACAACGAATTGGTAAAAGAATTCATCTGGTATCGTTTTAGCGCGTTCATCATTGACGATTGCGGTGGAGCTTTTGCGATCGGTTTTCACAGCCGACACGATAAAGATTTGGTTTCCGAAAACGATGGGAGTTGCAGATCCTTCGCCGGGTAGATCGACTTTCCAAGCGACATTTTTTTCCTTATCCCATACGGTAGGGGGTTTCGCATTCACGCCCGCGAGTCCATCGGCGGTAGGGCCGCGCCACTGCATCCAGTTTTCGGGGGGAGGTAATTCCCAAGCCTCGGTATTATCCGCCAGGAGAGCGATCAGAGAACCGAGGCAAACCGCAGCCGAGCGATAGAAAAATTTCATGACGTTGTATTCGTAGGACTCGAAAGAAATTCGATAGGGTAGGGGAGGGGGGGTAGAAAGCAATGTATCAGCGAGTTGGGTCGCATGGTAGGCGATGATACCGGACCATCGTAAAACCAGGACCTTTTTGAAACACAGAGGCCCTTTTTGAAACACAGAGACACAGAGAACACAGAGCCTTTTTCACCCACTTTTTCCACCGGCCCTCATTTCCCAACATCTCTGGTATTTCTCCGTGCCTCTGTGCCTCTGTGTTTCCCCCCGTCCGCGCCCCCGTCCGCGCCCCCGTCCGCGATCACCTGTTCACTTGGACTGGAACATGACTAGAATGGTCCCGATAGGCCGAGTGTCACAGGCCGGGAGTTTCTGAGGAGATCAAGATGAGCATTGCGATAGCGACAACCTGGGAGGAGAGGCTTCAAGATCTTGGGAACATTCCAGCGAGTCGTATTCGAACGGACCCAGCCCCGGGGACAGCGACCATTGAAGATGTGACTTATTTGCGGGATACCGAACGACGACTCTACGAGCTTATCGATGGCACATTGGTGGAGAAAAGCATGGGTTGGCAGGAATCACTGATAGCCGGCATATTGTTGCAGTGGTTAAACAACTATCTCGACACGAACCGAATTGGGGTCGCGACAGGAGCCGATGGGATGACACGGCTTTTCGGAGATACCGTCCGAGGACCTGATGTAGCGTTTGTCGCTTGGAACCGCATGCCTGATGGGCGGATCCCTACAGTACCGATCCCCGATTTAGTACCGAATTTCGTGATAGAAGTACTTAGTACCAGCAACACATACGCAGAGATGTCCCGCAAGCGCAGGGAGTATTTTCACGCCGGGGTTGAGATATTGTGGATGGTAGACCATCGCACGCGCACCGTCACCGTGTTTCGGTCGGCCCAAGAAGCGACCGAGTACAAGGACGAAGCGATCATCGATGGAGGGCAAGTGCTACCGGGATGGAAAGTCAACATTGGCGAGCTCTTCAGTCGCCTGGACGTTCCCAAAGATCGCTGATCCCGAAGAGTTAGACTGCGGGGAGCAGCCTGCCTTACCTGTAGACGCCCCAACTCTGCGTTCGTAGGGTTTGGTGAAGCGGTCACTCCACAATCCATCATTCCCCTTGACGCAATCACACGCAACACCGACAGAGCACGGTTCACATCACCGGACAGCAGGCTTTAGGCTTTAGGCTGCAGGCTTTAGGCTGCAGGCTTTAGGGGAAACAGCCTTTTTCGCATCATCCAATCTTTCCATCATCCAATCTTTCTATCGTCCAACTTTCCACCGGCCTTATTTTCCCCCATCTCCGGTATTTCTCCGTGCCTCTGTGCCTCTGTGTTTCCCCCGTCCGCGCCCGGTATTCCTCCGTGCCTCTGTGCCTCTGTGTTTCCCCCGTCCGCGCCGGCCCCCCCCACCGCATCCCGTTCGGTACTCAAAACTTGCCAAAACCACAGCAACAGACTACTCTTTAGATATTAACACACGTATCTTTCCCGATCGGGACTGGAGGGGTGATGGAAACAACCGTTAGCCGATTCATCAAGCAGCGGCGTGACGCCCGGAAGATCAGTCAAAAGGAGCTAGCCGAGTTAGCCGGTGTGGGGCAACGTTTTGTCTCGGAGCTCGAACGCGGCAAACCCACGGTGCGGGTTGCCGAAGTCAACAAAGTGCTTGCGGTATTCGGCAAGCAATTGGGGATCGTCGATCGACCAAGGGACCAAATCGATGAATAGGAGAGCGCTAGTGCGTTTAGATGGATGCGATGTCGGGATCATTGAAGAGACCGTCGATGGCTACAGTTTTCAATATCTAGAAAATTGGTTGACATCATCAGAGGCACAGCCCGTCTCATTGACGATGCCACTGAGGCGTGAACCGTACAAGACACGATATTTACATCCATTCTTTCAAAACCTGTTACCAGAAGGTTGGTTACTGGAGATCTCGACAGCCAAGCTGAAGATTTCCAAGGACGACGTGTTTGGGTTGTTGCTGGCCACGTGTGCCGATTGCATAGGTGCAGCCGAGATTATCCCGATGCCCGAGGACACACCCACATGAGTAGATGTCTTGTTTGTTTGGAGTCGCTGAAGAGTCCTTTGCGGTATCATCCTCGATGTGCTAAATCCTTGTTTGGATCCACGCGGATTCCGACGATTGATATCGAGATGGGCAAACTGCATACGGCAGCGTTGGCCATGGTAGGAACCACAACGTTATCCGGGGCTCAAAAGAAGATATCCTTAGGTCTCTCGACGGACCGCAAGACGCTGCAAGTGGCGGTTGATGGAGGTCGTTACATCTTCAAGCCTCAGACGGAGGTCTTCCCGCAATTACCTCAGATTGAGCATTTGACGATGCGACTCGCGAGGCTTTCGGGGATTGAGATTGCCGTAAGTGGTTTGATCGAAGCCGATGGTCAGATGTGTTTTCTTGCGCGACGATTTGACCGTCGGGCGGATGGGAGCAAGGTGCGGCAGGAAGATTTTTGTCAGTTGGCACAGCAGCGTCCAGCGGACAAGTATTCTGGATCGGGAGAGTTATGCGTGCGTTTGATCAAAAAGTACGCGTCCGAGCCGCCGCTTGAGTTGCGAAAACTCTTCGAGCAGATGCTATTCTCTTGGTGGGTAGGCAATGGGGACTTGCATTTGAAGAACTTGTCGCTGTACGTTGACGAAGCGCGGATAGTGCGGCTTACGCCTGCCTATGACTTAGTAGCAACCGTTTTATTGATAGCCGATGACGAATTAGCCATGCCGATCATGGGACGCAACAAGAATCTATTGAGGACGACGTGGCACAAGTTCGCACAATATTGCGAATTGCCAGATCGTGTATTCCAGAGTGTGGTCGCTCGCCAGATCGCAGCGTTACCGAAGGCGTTAGAGCTGATTCAGTTCAGTTCGCTCGATCGGGGAACGCAAGACAAATTAGCCCAGCAGCTCATCGCCTGCACCGCGCTCCTACAAGCCCCACCAAAAGCCTAAGCTCCACCTTACAAACTCATTCCCCCCACTCCTGCTTTCCCCCATCTCCTGCTTTCCTCCGTGCCTCTGTGCCTCTGTGTTTCCCCC
>CAIJIZ010000086.1 GCA_903820735.1 uncultured Pirellula sp. | reverse complement strand
TTCGATGCTGTCGGCTTGCTCGACGAAGCGATCTTCTATGCCCCAGAAGATGTCGATTACTGCTTGCGAATCTGGAAAGCCGGGTTTCGTATAGTCTACGAACCAAAGTTCGTCGTTGTACACGACGCCCAAGAACGCTCAAGAAAACTCCTTCCCAACCGATTCACCTGGCTTCATATCAAAGGCTTGGGATACTACTTCGTCAAACATCGTTACATGTGGAGCGCTGACTCCCTGCGTAAACGAGTTCGATCCGGCATTCGCCTCTAATACCCCCTAGCAATCAACACATCTTCCACGCGCATCACTTTTCGATGCCCTTCAGGCTCAGCGCCTCGGCGACGAACTCCAAAGCCTGCATGCCATCCTCATACGTCGTCGCATGCCCGCCCTCGCTGCGATGATTGAGAAACACCTTGCGCCCCGCACTTCGAAGCTTCTCCACAAGCCTCAGCGTACTCTCCGGAGGTACCAACGTGTCCTTGCCCCCTGTTGTCACCGCCACCGGCATCGTCAAACGCTCATAGTGCAACTCCGAAGACCGCTTGCGATACTCCTGTGGAACCTCTGCTTTGCTACCCCCATATGACTCGGCAATCGCCTCTTGAAATTCTCCATACTCTTCCATGTTCGCAGTTGGATTCATCGCAACAATCCCATCGACCAATTCAGGATGAAGCGCTCCAAATATCAACGCCGAGGTCCCCCCCATCGATCCACCGCTGACAATAACGCGTTCGACCGAATACAACTCCCTCACCTCCGCGAGCATTTGCTTTAAGTCCGCTTGAGCCGCCGGCCCCATCCACGATGTCCTCGCTCGATAATCAGGAGAGATCATCAACATTCCATATTTGACTGCAAAATCTCGGGTTGCTCGGCATTCATCCCGCCCCTCCCGAACGTATTGCCAGCGATCTGCCCCATGCCCATGAAGCGCCACGAGCAATGTCCTCTTACTACTGCCACGAAAACCTTCAGGCTCTAGCACTACATATTTTTGAACCGTTTTATCCAACTCAGCCACAAAACTCACGTCGCTTAGCGTCATCCCCAAGACCTCTTGGGCTTGGCAACCGCATGTCGCACTTACCAATCCAACTACCGTCAACACAAACAGGGCAAGATTCCTCCACGAACCCACCCATCGAGCCACCACGCCGACACTCTTCACGCGTATCATGAACCACCGTTGCCTCATCACTCGAGTTAGCCCCGTTGCACTCTTTCCCTAATACTCGACTCAATACACGCGACTTACCATACTCTTGAGATTCCATGACGTCTACGGATTCTAAAACCTACCAACCACAGAAATTGAAACTCTCTCTCTGGTTCCATGCGTTTCCCTTGGGATCCTTGCTCGTCATCATCGCACTGCTCGCCTGGATCAGCGAGTACTACCAAAATCAAAACGTATGGAGCGACTGGGTCGCTAGCCACGACCTTTCTAACTCGAACTATAGCGAGAGGATCCATCCCAAAGACTTATTTCGCACCCAATCGAACACTTGGTCGAACCTAGCTTACGTTCTTGTTGGACTCTACGGCCTAGCGTTCGGATGGAACGATCTTCGCAGTACTCACCCTAGCGGCCGAAATTACTTGATCGACACCCCTGCAATCAGTTTTCTCTTCGGGGCAGCATGCATCTATCTCGGAATCAGTAGTGGACTCTTCCACGCTTCGCTTACCCGTTGGGGGCAACAACTCGATGTTGGCTCCATGTACGCACCGCTACTTGCCTGTATCGCGATCAATATCGGACGACACTTCCCACTCCTTCCCAAATGGCCGATCGCTTGGAACTCTCCGCAATCGCTTCGTGCTACATGGCCATGGCTCGCCATCGGGGTCGTCGCGACATCCTATCTTTTGTACCACTACAAGTGGTCGATGTCCTCAGCCCAAGTCCTACCGCTGCATATCGTTGTCGTCGCTGGTTTTGCGATCGTCGATTGCATTCCTCTTCAGCGAACCGTCAGATATCCTTGGAATCGCACAGGCTGGTTTGTCCTTGCCCTCGCTTCGTTGATCGTCGCGGTACTTTGTCGGCAACTGGATGTCGCTAAACAATTCAGTTCTCCGGAGTCATGGTTTCAAGGCCACGCCATCTGGCATTTGCTCACCTCTGTCTCACTCGCAAGCCTCTACTTAGCCTACCGCTGCGACAACTCCGGAACTCGTACCACCCCAGATAAACTCAATCCCACTTCCTAGGTTTTCGACCCAACGGAGCTGTGCGACCACCTTTATCACTCGGCACGCCAACATCCACTCCCTTGACGCTTGCCACCGAGGCGGTCAATTCCCCTAACAGCCGCTCCATGGACTCCCTCCGGTCTCGCTCGATCTCATAAAGATTTACTGTCTCGCCAGGATCCTCCTCGAGGTTATAAAGCTGGCCTCGCAAGTTTAAGTTCTGTTCTGGTAGTGCATACTTTCTCAATTCCCCACGGCTGTAGTCATTGCCACCAGAACCTGAATGATTAAGGAGCTTCCATTTTCCGACCCGCAATTGGAATTCACCTCGAAAACTTTGTGTCAGCATGTGAGGTCGAACAGCTTGCTCCTCGGGTTGCTGCCCTAACAATACTGGCAACATGTCGAAACTATCTACCGCAACATCATCGGGCAATTCAAAATCGACGATCGATGCCAATGTTGCGAAGATGTCCGTTGTATTGATCATTTGACGGGAGACCTGCCCTGCAGGGATCTTCTGCGGCCAACGTGCGATCAATGGCACATGATGCCCTCCTTCCCATCCGTCCCGCTTCATCCCCCTAAATCCACCTGCCGGATCATGGTTGTAATCTGTCCGCATCCAATGCGTATGAAGTGTCTCTGCTCCGTTATCCGCATTGAAGATAACCAAGGTGTTCTCGTCGATCTTCAACTCTTTGAGCAAATCGAGCAATCGCCCGGTTATGGTATCGAGCTCCCGAACAAAGTCTCCTCGCGGGCCAGCCTGCGTGCTCTGTCGAAACTCCTCCGCAGGTAAAACAGGCGCATGCGCGATCTGCGTTGATAGGATGGCAAAGAATGGCTTGCCTGGTGTTTCTTCGCAATGGGAGCGGATAAACTCCTCTGTCTTCTCATAAAACAACAAATCCGCATCGACAAATCGATACCCCTCGGCCATCCACCCCTCGTCATTATCCCACCGCCACTTACCCTCAAGATTCTCTAACGTATCGCTTCGATGTCGCTTTGTCGCCGGAACGTTTACCATGCCATTTTCAATGTACACATACATTGGATCGGTCGTAGGACAATTCGGCGTAACAAAAGACTCATCAAAACCCCGTGCATTCGGTCCATCAACCAACGGGGTACTCTTCGCATAGTCGATCAGTAGCGGCGTTTCAAATCCACCCGCAAGTCGGTTGCCGTCCTTGTCGAGCCAAGTCAAACCCACATGCCATTTCCCAAAGACACCTGTTCTGTAACCGCGTTGCTGAAGCATCTGCGCAACAGTGAGCTTATCCGGAGCAAGGTAACTCGGTCCTCCAGGCCCCTCGAATGCCGTCGGCCGCCGCCCTGTTCGGCACACAAGCTGTCCTGAGAGTAATCCATAACGCGATGGAGAACAGATCGTACAAGGACTGTGAGCATCCAGGAATTTGATCCCCTCACTAGCCATCGAATCGAGCCGAGGAGTCTGATATGCAGCCTTCGGATTCAATGTGGACAAGTCCCCGAATCCCAAGTCATCAGCATAGATGATCACCACGTTTGGCAAGGAACTGTTCGATACATTCCCTTCAATACCGAGTTGGCTCTCCGGCAATTCCGAAGCGACCAATGGTGCGATGGCACCGGATTGCAATCCGCAAAATACTCCTAAAAACGCCAAACAAACGATGAAACACACGTGGTTCGTTACTCGCATGGTCGGCCCTTCGGTTGGTTTGAAATCGATCGACGATCCTAAATAATACAAAATCTTAAAGATTCCTACGCTTGAATATTCGCTCCGGACGAACTCGCCGAGAAAAATAAAATCAAGCATCCAACTGGAAACTCGTATCATTCACTCGGCATGGTACTACAAAACCCAGATTGTACTACACAGCGCACATCGCACTACACAGCGCACATCGCACTACATGGCCCACCTTTCTTACCAAACCTCACTGATGGCAACTTCCAAAAACATCCCCGATATTCCCGATCGACCTTTTACCGCTCCCACCCCAAACTCCCACCCTTCCCTTCCCTTCCCTTCCCTTCCCTTCCCTTCCGTCTGCTCTCTGTGCCTCTGTGCCTCTGTGTTTCCCCCCCCGCCTGCCCCCCCGCCTGCCCCCCCTTCCCCCCCCTGGATAATACCCCACACAGCAGTTTCCACTCCCAACCACATTCACAGCAAAGTTAATTCACCTTGGACCGGATTGAGCGACTCGAAGAGGCACTGGCACCCTTGCGGCACGATTTGATCAATCACCGAATCTATGAAGAAATGGATCGGCTAGACGCATTGCAAAACTTCATGGAGCACCATGTATTTGCCGTCTGGGACTTCATGTCGCTCCTGAAAGCGCTGCATCGGAAAATCTGCTGTGTTGATGTACCATGGGTCCCCCCTGCGGATTCTCAAGCTTGCCGACTGATCAACGAGATCGTGTTAGCCGAGGAATCCGATTCAGTCAATCAAACCGAATACTCGAGCCATTTCGATCTCTATCACCGCTCGATGAAACAATGTGGCGCGATCACTTCGGCGATCGACTCTTTCATCAGTCAACTTCGTCAGGGAACTCCCGTTCGCACCGCGCTCGCATCGCAGAGCGTCCCCCAATCTGCCCGCGCATTCGTCGAACACACTTTTTCGATCATCGAGAGTGGGAACACCTGTGCGATCGCCACTGCCTTTACTTTCGGAAGAGAAGACTTACTTCCACATGTGTTCCAACGGATCGTCGAGAAACTGAATCGTGAGTCGTATGGACAATTGTCCGAATTTGAATACTACCTTCAACGGCATATTGGATTAGACAGCGATGAACACGGACCGATCGCTAGGCGACTCGTTGAGTCCCTTTGCGGAACTGACGAATCAAGTTGGCGGACAGCAGAAGAGACTGCAATTAGCTGCTTGATCGCAAGGCGCAAGTTATGGGATGGCATTTACTCCCAAAGACTCGTTCAACCATGAGTGAATCAGATTGCGCTCTACATTTCTCGTAGGGTGTCGTGAAACGGTCGGCCGATCGTGGCTTAATCCACCTCAACGACCCAAACACCCATCCCTACATCCACCGCGTCCAAATCACCGACCGCGAAACCCACCAAACCACCGGTCGAATGATCACGATCGCTGATCCGTTGAAAGCCGTCTCCTCGATTGCTTCCATCTACTCCATCGACCAAGCACGTACCCAGGCGTTTGCTTTGCAACCTCAAGCCATGAGCTCCCGCTCGGCCACGAAGATCGATAACGTGCCCATGCACCTCGAAACCAATGCCAAGGGTGGACTGGATTGGATTTTCGATCTTGGATGGACCTTCGAAGTGTTAACAAATCACTCTCACTTAAAACATCGATCTGAGCAATCTCTTCAAACACCGGGAGAAGACTTAACGCATCCAGAGATAGCGGATACTCAAGGAACCGACTTCGAAGATCAATCCAATGGACTTCGTCCTTAGCCAACCATAAAGATTGCATGAGCCAGCGGAAGGGATGCTTAGTCGGTAGCTGCCTCAGCGTGAATTCCATTGCGTCCGTCTTCTCTAACCATCGCACGCTACAGTTACCAAACGAACCCAGTTCGGATCGCTCCCAAACGGCTCTCCACCTTGCCCCGAACCAAGCTTCCAACCGCCAAGTTAAACTCAGCCTCTCGCCAGTTGCACGTCGCAGACTCAAGTGATCCGCCCCCCATACGTACCCATCGATCCATCGAGTTGGTACCGTTGTCTGATACTCTGGTACCCAATCTCGCTTGATTAAGCTTTGAACAATTGACGAAGCGTACTCCGGCTTAGAAGAAAATCTCAACAATCGCTGATACTGCGGAATCCTGACGCTATTGTCAAAAAGGTAAGATGTCGAGGGCAACACCACCATGTCAGCAAAACACTTTTGTGGAATCCACTCCATCAACTGCCCTTTTACCCTTTGATTTTCCACCCACGTCTTGCGATCGACACCGAGAAATCGAGCGAAAAGTGGGTGGTCAAATCCAAGAGACCGAAGATTATTGCAAACGGTCGGTAAAAGCGAAACTACATCAGGATCGATCACCCCATCCCAATCGATTTCCTCGTTCCACCTCCGAAACGCTGCAATAGCATCTGGAGAACGATGAAAGGCAGCTAGCAGCAAATCAAATTCCTTGGAGGTTAATTCCGTCATGAAATCCCTCGCGTCAGTCCCTCGATAAGCAACCGCCATTGGGACATCATATGTTTTTCCGAAAAACTCAGCGACGCCCGTTCCTTTGCACGGAGCCCCAAGGATTTTCGTAGTTGCGGTTCGGACGCTACGCTAATCACTGCATTAGCAAGCTGCGTTCGGAAACTACTGTCTATAGGGGCAGGCAAAAGACACCCACACATGGTTTCCGAATCTGTCCCCAGCGCTTCGGGTATTCCACCTACTGTCGTACCAATCACCGGCAATCCTTTCGCCATCGCTTCTAGAACCACCAGTGGCAAGCCTTCCGAGCGACTTGGATGAATCAGAAAATCAGATGCATCCAATAAATCGGAAATATCTCGGCGTTCTCCGAGACATTGAATCCGATCGCCTGCGACTAATCTTGCCAATCGCTGTGCGCGATGTCGTAAATGCCCCTCTCCAACCCAAAGCATACGTAACGATTCCCAGCAAGAATGCTTGCGGATCAACGGGACACAATCAAGGAGCAGGTCATGTCCTTTCTCGTGATCGAATCGTCCAATAGTGATTGCAACAACCGTATCCGCGTCTATCCCAAGTTGATCCCGAATCCGCTGACGAGCAGCCTCATCACGTGGCAAGAAAAACTTCTCAGGCCGACCGTTGTGTATGACGATTCCATGACTTGCAGATAAACCGAAATGCTCCCGCAAAAGCTCAAGATTGTTTTTCGATACCGCGACGACTTGGCTGGCCCGCGCGAAAACCTCCCTGAGTACAGGTAGAAACGAGCCGAACTCTTCGCCCCATTTCGGGTGCACCACGTGCACCAAGGAAACATATGGAATCTTCAAGGCGCCGGCGGTTTGCTTTGCTGCAAGACTTGAAAATGGAAATCCATCTCCAAAGAGCACGATCTCAGGTGAAAGATGATCAAAGCAAGCCTGCGCTATCTCTGGATGTGTTAGACTCTCAGCCGGATGCATCGAGTCATATACATTTTCCAGCGGAAGATCGTATCGACGAATACCGGATGCATCCAGTCGCTCGGTAAGGGAATTATCACCCGAGGGCATTGCGATCGACACCTTGAACCCAACACGCTGAAGCTCGATGGCAATTTCAACATTGATTCGTTCCGCACCGTAAATACCATTGCGGTCACTGTAGATCAAGACGCGAGTCATAGTAACTGATAGACCTCGCTTTGTTCCATCGACTGACGGAAAAACGCCGGATCCAACCACTTACGGTTTTCCCAACTCAGTAGATACTCATGTGCGGCCTTTAGCCTTCCTAAATCCATCAGCTTCCTCGAAGCATCTTGAAGATCGTCATAGTAAAGAGGGTAGTTTTTACCGAGATATTCAATAACCGCAGGTAAGCGATTGACCAGTAAAGGTGTTCCCCTCGCCATACACTCCACTACCGCATTGTTCGCACTGGCAGCCTCCAATTGGACCATCGCAATGTTGCATGAAAGCAATTCATCATACTGATCATTCGGCAAATGCATCAGTACTTCCACATCACCCACTTCCTCTTCGCCCACTGCAGCCGATGGAACTCCATACCGCTGAAACTCTAACGAACGCATCGCTTCAATCTGCTCATACGCGTTGGACGCAAAACGAGGTACTAACCGAACCTTGCGGTAACCATACTTATTGGAATCAGGTACAGGCAAATAATCGATAGCCGTCTGGCGTCGAAGCCACCAGCCAATCTGCACTACCTTTTTAGATTCGTTATCAAGAAACCGCTCGAAGTTAAAAACCAATTCAGGAATCTCGCTTGGCAGATAGAGAACGCTCACAGGTTTACCCGTCACTCGACGCATCTGCGCGGCGTGATCCTCCGAAAGTGCGAACAAACCTAAACATGTTTCCATACTCTCAAGCCAAACCGATTTGGAAAATATCACCTCGGGTGAATGATCCGGATAAAACCATTCCGGCATACCAAACGGATTATGCAACACGCCCACCCAAGGCTCCCTGATCGGAACGTACCGCCGCTCTTGCGAAGTGATTCTCTCACCCCACAATTTCGAACGCAAAGCCGCATATAATTCCGGCCCAGAACGCACCCCTTCCCTCGGATGATCGACTGCAAACGGTTCATCCAAGAAAGGCTCAAAACGGACCCCATCCGAATGATGCAAATCGTACAACGACTCCATGGCTAATCGCCACCCACTGCGATGGTGATCTCGCAAGTAACGTTCTGGAAATCGAATCCGTCCGCCAGACACACTCGAAATGTCCGCAACCCGCTTAGCGCTCCCCGCAATCTCCTCCAATAACCTGGCCTCACGAGCCAATACCGCGTCGGACGGATCCAAGTCCGCCGCGATTCGAAGATGACTCGCGGCCCCCTGAAAATCCTCTTCAACCAGCTTCAAATGCGCCCAATACCGATGCGCACTCGGATTCTTTGGCGCACGCTCCAAAGCGCGTTGCAAGTGCTCTGCCGCCTGACGACTCTTCCCCTTAGCTAACCACGCCTGACCTAACAGTAACCAGCCCGAGACCAACTGAGCTTCCCTTACAGCATCCTCAACCCCTCCATTCAATTCAGATTTTGGCTGCATGAACGTCCCCTCGCAGCAAATCCGCAATCCGCTTGCTAGTCCGTGCTGTAGGCCTTCCGGCGGCCGCGGCTTTCAAGTTAGCGAGTCCTGCGGTCAAGTCTCCGCGATCCAAGAATTGCTTCGCGATCTCCAACGCATAGTCGGCGATCCGGTCGCGCGCTTTCTCACCAAGCCGCTCAGATTGCGCTTCGGGTAAATGCTGAGTTATGACCTCAATCGCTTGGAAAGCATCCTCAACCTGCTCTCCCGTACGCATCAATCTGGACGTTTCTGCCGTATCATCACGGCCAACATTCACCAACGGCTCGGGATAATAAAAGGTGTCAAATTGTGCGGCTAGCCGAACCCACAACTCCCAGTCAAAAGCAGACTTCGCATTCTGGCAAAATCCACCCACCTGCTCGACCGCACTACGCTTGACAACCATCGCGGAAAACTGAACCCGACACTCGATTCCAATACGGTCCAACCAACTGGCAATCACACCCGGCGTTTCCCGCTCTATCCATGAATTCCATGTAGTGGCTTGCCCCGCCCCTTGGGCAATAATCCGCTGCTGGCAAAAAGCGGAACCTACCGAGGGATTTGCAATAATCCCCTCGCGCATCACGCGATGAAATCCTGGCTCGAGCCAATCATCATCATGGAGAATGTGTACCCAGTGCCCCCGCGCAAGCTCGAAACAACGATTGAATATATGCGGATGCCCAACCGGTTGAGCCTCGGGATAAAACTCTACTCGCCCCTTGCCCACCCTCGTTACTTCTTCACGAATCTGATGTTGCATCGCTGGACTGCTGTGATCGCAAACCACCGCAATCTGCATTTCATCATCCGCCTCGCTCAAGACGCTCTCAAGCACCCGCTGGACGTTTTGTGGGCGGTTATAAACGGTCACCATCACCGACCAAAACGGCCTCGCCGAATCGCTAGTCGCTAGCGGCGTGATCACCGGAACTTGGAGTCTTACTTCCTCGGGTTCCGGAACCAGCACCTCTAATTCCTGTAATTGCTTTTCTCCCTGAAATCGAACGGAATGCTCCGGATGAAAAAGGGTTAGCTCCTCTTCATCCGCGAGCTTCTGTTGGTAGGTTTTGTATTGAGCGCCACCCATCGCATGAATCTCGCGCTGTGCCTCCTGTTTCGCATACTGCTCAAAGCTTGCAAAGAACTTAAAGTGCAGCACACAAATCGCTTCGCGCGCCACCTGATGAGAAGGAATGTTCGTCAAATGCTGCCCCGACGTTAGAACTACATCGGGCTGATATCGCACCAATAGTGCTTTACTCAAAAAGTATCCATGCTCCGCTGGAAAAACCCGTTGTCGTACACCTCCCCAAAAAGTGTTCTGATTGCGATACTCGCTACCATCCACCATCTTTTGATGAAACGCTTTACGGTCAAAGTAAGGACACAACTCCAACGGATTATCACCTTCACGATACAGTGTCTGCGAAATAGGCCTGTCGCTGTAAAGATCCAATAACATCCCTGTAGCAACCCGCTGGCCTCGGCGATCTAAATCCTTACAGAATTGCTTGAGAGTCCGCTCTGGACAACCATCGAAATAAATAAACTCATCGGCATCAA
Organism: uncultured Pirellula sp.; assembly: GCA_903820735.1. Classification (GTDB taxonomy): domain Bacteria; phylum Planctomycetota; class Planctomycetia; order Pirellulales; family Pirellulaceae; genus JBKCUI01. Next base: position 6,250 of record CAIJIZ010000086.1, on the reverse strand, counting down.
TCGTCAAACACCAATGACCGACCCCATACTTACGCAGTAACAACTCAAACCAAGCAGAACCGAAATTCGCTTGCTTGAAGGACAACTCCGAAGTCCAAACGTGAACATCTTCTTGTGTCAGCAACCAATCCACACTTCCATCGTCGGATCCATTATCGCAAACCAAAAATCGATCGACTCCAAGCTTGCGGTAATAGTCCAGTAAATACTTCAACCGAGGTCGTTCGTTGCGTGCTACCAAACAACATAGGATCTCGCCACTGCCAATGTCCAAACAACGACGATCACGTCGCTTCAATTGATAATGGGAAAACGCATCCTCCAAACACCCCTTCTCCTCAATCGCTGTGATCAAGGTCTTGTGCAATTCAGGAGTCGCGAGATGAATCCTCAACGCCTGCTTGCACAAGAATTCCACATCATCCCAACGACGCAAATGCTGGAAGATCCGACTCAACTCGAAGACGGCTTCCAAGTACAAAGGGTCTAACTCAATCGCTTTTTGCAACCCCTCAATGGCTTGCTTAACCCGGCCTCGCTTCAACCAACCTAAAGCCATCGCACGATGCCCCAACGCCCTTTGTCTGGCTACGTGTGCTGCATCACCGGTTACTTCAGCCATACTAACATCCCCAAGTTGATTTCATGAATTCTTCAAGCTCTTTCTGGTGCGGCGCAAACCAATCTGTAAGCATTTCCTTTGTCTCTGTCTTCATCGGGTCATAACGCCCTTCGTTGTGCCGCTCAAGAACCCCTGGCACATACTCTCGCACCCCTAAAAATCGACAAACCTGACGTAGCGTGCCCGGCAAATCCCGCTTCATCTGCTCGTTTCTCAAGATCAAAAATTGCTCCGGTGGAAAATACTCCAACCATCGACGAAGAAAAGGAAGCGCGCAACTCTCGACCAGATACCCTTTATCCACATCAACGTTCCACCCCTCCAAAGTCACAGTCGGAGCAACTCGATACCTTCGTAACTCCTCGGCAATTGCATCTTCAAACGAATTCGATTCGATCTTTAATCTGCGATACATCCAGTAATATGAATACGAACGCGCAACTGGATCTCTCAGCAATACGATGAACTTCGCATGCGGTAAATCCTGCGCAACACGCGCAGGAGCCTCCGGATGAACTAATGATGTCACCGACCCCTCTCCCGTGAAGAGTTCTGGATCATGCAACAAACAGGGGAATTGCGATCGATACCACTGCGAACCAAGATGGTAATTACTCGACCAGTAATGCGGTTCCTTCGTCAAGGGAGCTACCATCGATGGATGCATCGATAAATACTGAAATAATGCGGACGTACCTGCTTTCGCTTGCCCCAGAATCATGAAACGAGGACTCGCCGACTCTCCCTCCACATCTACCACCCCATCCTGAGCATACCAAAGCCTACCAGCCGATCGGAACAACCTCGATGCAGCCTCAGCGTTCGAGCGCAGCGATTCAACTTGCGCTAACAACATTACCGCATGTATTGCATCGGGATGCTTGGCAACAAACCTTTCTAACCTTCCCGACAAGCCGGCATCTTGGAAAACCTGCGGGCCGAGATAAGTCGGAAATGGTAACTGAACAATTTCCCGCTCCGGAAGTGATTCTGCGACCTTCAATAGTTCATCGACCAAGCGAATTGGTTCCCCCTGCTGCAACAAGCTCTGCACCAATCCATGCACTGGCCAACACTCCTTAGACGCCAACCCCATCGCCCGACGGAATGACACCTCTGCTTGCTTGCCGTCCCCGGTCTTTAGCAACGAATTCCCCAAGTCATAATGCAACGAAGGATAACGATCCAACCCTCCATCGATCGCTTCGCGATACAGTAACACGGCGCGATGATGCTCTCCTTGAACCGCTCGAATCAATCCAGCCCACCTTCCAAAATGAGCCCCTATCCAAGGCAATCGCGCCGCAAGCTCCGTCGCAAATCCTATCCCTGGCCTAAAAATTCTACTGCTCGTTGTCCCTCCCTGAAGCCATCGACGAAGCCGACCTTTGAGCGCATCCTTGCCCCTTCGATACACAGAAACCATCCTCATGTATCTTCCCCAAATCGTTCGGATAAGAACTTCTCCAACGCAGTCTCGTGAGGTTCAAACCAATCCGTTAGCTTACACCGAAGCTCTTCCGAAATTGCTGAATAACGTCCTTCATTGTGTCGCTTTGGATCCAACGGCACAAAAGATGGAACCTCTAGAAATCGACATACTCGTCGCATCGTTTCCGGCAAATCCCTCGCCATGTCTTCGTTCCTAAGAACTAATAATTGCGACGATGGAAAATGCTCCAACCAACGCTTCAGAAAAGGAAGCGCTGCACTGCGAACCAAATAACCCATAGGAATCTGTGGCTCCCCTTCGCCCGGCGGATCAAGTGGACAAACAGGTACTCGTTGCATCTCAAGTGTCACCGCCTCTTCAAAAGTCTCATCGGTTCGCCCCACCCGACGATTCATCCAAAATTCTGAGTAAGCCCTAGATACTGGGTCTCGCAATAATACGATCAACTTCATCTTGGGCATCGCCTCGAACACACGCTTTGGCGCTACAGGATTCACCAAATACGTAACCGAACCCTCCCCCGTAAATCGATCGCAACCCTCTGGTAATCTCGGAAATATCGATTGATACCAATCCTGGCCCAAACAAAAATTCTGAGACCAATACTGCGGTTCCTTCACCAACGGAGGAACCATATTGGGATGCTCCGACAAATACTGAAATAACGCACTCGTACCAGCCTTGGCTTGTCCCAATATCAAAAACTTTGGACTCGCACTCTTGGCCGCTTGATCCTGAACACCCTTAAATCGAATCTCACCCGCCGCACGAAACAAACCAGCAGCAACTGCCCCTTCCTTACGAAGTGTCTGTACCTGTGCAAGCAATAGCGTCGCATAAAACGCATTCGGATGCTCCTTGATTACGTCCGCTAGATCTGCAACTTGCGCGGGATCTTCAGCAACTAAATGAGCCAAGTAGGTTGGGAAGGGCAAGTCTCGCACATACTCCAACGGAATACTTTTCACCAGTTTCAACAATTCCGGCACCACCTGCCTAGACAATCCCTGGTCCTGCAATGACTGTATCAGCGCATTCACCGGAAACGGACGGCCAGGAAATGCCTTCATGACAGCGCGGAATTCCTGCTCTGCTTCTCCCGCATTGCCTACCTTCAAAAGAGACATTCCCAAGTCGTAACGCAAGCTAGGCTTGCGGGACCATCCTCCTCGAACCGCCTTTCGGTACAAGTCAATCGCCGGTATATGCTCAGAGCGAATCGCATGGATAAACCCCGCCCAACGATTGCCGAACGGACCAACAACAGGTAATGCCCCTAGTAGCTTAAACCCTCGAAGCAAAAGATTGGTTGCGAAAAAACTCACGCCCGATTTCGCTTCGAACATCCGACGAAGGCTCCCCTTCAAGCGATCCTTCAATCGAACACTCTCTCGAAATGTCCCGTGATCTACTTTGCCCATTTTGCGATTAAATCTCCCGCAAAAAATTCTCGATCGCGGAAGGAATCAACCCGAAGTCACTCCCCAATTGTATCTCATACGTCGGCCACTTCCTCGTTACCTGCGCAAGCGTTCGAAATGTGTCATGCGCATTTCCAGGCAATTGAAATACAGTACTCGGAGCCAACGCCTTAAATGCCTCGGCTGCACTCGCCGGAACAATCGTGGTCTCACTGCGGTCGACGATTCGAGGTACCAAAATCGCACGCAACGGCATCGAATCGATCAATCCTTGTGGATAGTGCTGATGCAGAAACACCATCGCTTTCTCTTGGTCCTGACCATCGCCAACGCGATCAAGATTACATACTTGCTTATCTAACCCTGGAAACCGTTGAACATCCGCAAGCGTCTTGAGTTTGATGGTGTTGTAAAGACTATGCGCTCGGCCACCTTGAAGATCGATTGCGGCATAGTCATCTCCGACAATCCTCATCCCGGACTGCACACAATTAAGTGTTGTTGTGGACTTGCCACTCCCACCGCGCGCAGTCAACAACACGGCACCGGATTCGTTGCCGATACAAGCCGCGTGCACCATTGGGCAACCCAAAGAGCTGAGCCACCAGTTCATCAAAACACTCAGCGGATAACCTTTCTCGTAGTATGGAATCGTGTCCGCTTTCTCGACCCAATAAAGCCCTCGGTTTTGTTGTTTATCCCATAACACCAAAATGTCAGGACCCAAATGAAACACCGAGCGAATGCGAGAACCATTAAGACCCGCAATTTCCCTGCGGCCCTCCAAAAGCTCCCACCATCGAAGCTTCAGCAAGTCCACGAAACGAGCCGCTAAAAACGGTAGAGGAGTTCCAGTTGAATGAGCATCGAACAAATCGATACTAAAATCTGACGAACCTTCGGTGGGAATCGCAAGATGTTCGATTGCGGGAAGAATGGCAGGCTCTAATGCCTGACCAGCAAAACGTAATCGCAACCGTCTTCCGGCAACTGCAAAGTCGCGAGTAAGCACACCGGTCTCACTCGACGCTCTTTCAAATCCTTCTTCGAGAAGCTTAAAAAAAGCCAATTGATCGGTTTCGTTGTATCCGTTCATTTCTTATGAGGCCATCCCGCCGACTCATCGACTTCGTGGATAGGATCTGCCAACAATAACGCCTCCATATCGGTGTATTTTTGAAAGCTTGGTTCGGTAAAAGGGAGAGATTTTGGAGCGATCGAGTCATCCGAGTTTTTTTCCCCTTGGGTCCCCGGTTCGATGGCAACAAGCTCTTCTTCGAGTAATCGATCCAGAAAACCTTGAACCTGAGGGGCGATTACCTCGGTAGCACCGTCAAAACACTCCGTAGCCAAATCGACGATGTTCTCAAGCGAACGATGCCCGTCGATCCAGTCCCAAATTCGAACTGCTACGCCATCGAAACTGTAATAAACACCCGTTGTCAGATTCACAACAACAACCTCGTTGTCAATCGTCTCATGCATCACGTGCGGTAGATCCCGCTTTAGCTTACCAGTCATTGTATGTCTCCTTCTTTATTTGGTTCTTGTAGGGAACTCTGCGCGGCTTTCGACGATTCTGCAGCACGACGACGATCAATAATCCGCTTGAGCATTAACAGGCGGCCGTTCTTTTCGTGCGCATGGGTAAAATTTGTGTTGGTTTGATGGATACGACGAAGGTACAACACGTCCGGAAGCATAAGGGTCTTCAAACCGGCGTCCACCACGCGACTGTACCAATCGACATCCACCCCGATCTGAAGCGTTGTGTCAAAAGGCCCCACGCGATCCCAAGCGGATCGACGCATTAAAATGGAAGTTGCCAAAGGGGCTGGGATTACTTGTCCATCCAAATGCCGTACCTTCTCCAAGTGGATCGGATCCACATCGGGACAAAGAAACTGCTTCATGTGCCCGAAGACCGCATCAAGCTCGGGCTGTTCCTGAAAAACGCTCAACTGCCGCTGAAGCTTATCCTCTGTCCAAAGATCATCATCATCTAGAAAAGCTATAAAATCACCGATGGAAGCGGCAACTCCGGCATTACGAGCCAGCCCAATCCCTCGGCTCGGCAGCGTTACATGCCGCACTCGATCACCGTATTTCGCAACCACTTTGGCGGTCTCAGGAAGATTGCCATTGTCAGCTACCAACAGCTCGAGCTTTGCGCCTTGCTGCGCCAACACACTCTCGATAGCTTGCGACAAGTACTGCGGGCGATCTAACGTCGGAATGATGATGCTAACTGAAATCATAGTGAAAATGTCCCGACAGAAATCAATAACTCAAACACCGATTCCCGACGGCTCGATTGGCCCCTGAAAATAAACTTAAGCGTAATAAGCCTAAGCGTACTAGGCACACGCGAAATCAACGCATCACCGCCATGCATCAAGTCCAAAGCCGAAAAGTCCCCTTTTCGATTTTTTCCATCATCGATTGCACAGATCAAAATCGTTTCAAAATCCTAATCAAATGTTGTCTCCTTGCAATCTGAATTTATGAACTCGACTTGCTCAGTATCTAGGATTCACCATGGTACGCCCAGAAACCTTCGATGCATCGCCCTAAGTACGACAGGATGTCCTGCAGCAAAGACTTCCCAACTGCTACAATCGACGCGCAAAAAAAGCCCTAGCTGGTAATGTTGCGCCCCACCAACCCCAATACCGCCACCCCGGTTGATCTTGCCAACGCGCAAACTCGATGTGATTGCGGAAATCACCCGGCGCCCTACTGAGCATGTGACTT
>CAIJIZ010000085.1 GCA_903820735.1 uncultured Pirellula sp. | reverse complement strand
CGTACTTGCTCTTCGGAGAGGGCATGGGTGTAGAATGAGATCGCGGTTAGGTTGCCGCGAAAGTATCGTCCACCCTTTTCCCAGCTTTCGCCACCGATTTGTATCGGTCGAGTGTTTGTGATTGAGCCACCATTTTCCTTTTTGCGGTCGACGATTTTTCCGTCGATAAACAAGGCGTTCTCACCCGTTTCGCTGCGAGTCCAAACCAGATGATGGAACGTTCCATCGTTGAGGCCTGGGGGCGATGCCAGCACCACATCTCCGCCGCCCGAAGGACCAATTCCTACCAGGATGCGTCCTTCGTTGACACCGTCGCTCAAACTTCCGCCGATGATTCCCCAATCGCTCGATGCCCAGCCGCTAGTGAACTTGCTGACAAGCGTTGCGGCTCCTGGCCAATACTTCGCGTTCCAGATTTGTTCGCTACGAAACCACAGTTCTACCGATAGGTTTTGGGAATTCAGTTCGCTGGAGCCATCGAGCTCGATGAGGTTTTTCTCATCGAAAAAGGCTGATTGAAATGGGGACTGGCCGTCCGGATCGATGTACTGAACTCCAGGCGTCGCTGATGCATTCCAGCGATTATCGCTATCTTGGTCCGAGTCGCGTTTTAGTGGAAGAAAGCAGTAAAAAGGCTTGCTGTCTTTGTCATTGTTTGCGGTCGAGATGAGTGGATCGAATGCATGGGTTGGATGACCAAGCAGACAGGATAGGAGCAGAGCTGGGATGAATTTGCTCATGGGAATTATTTGAAGTTTGATACCGTATGTAGGATGGATATCCGTGGAGAGTAACGTGTTTTTTTAATGCTGATCTCCGTCCGGATTCTCGACAGAGAAATTGTGTTTGGTTGGGTCGAAGACTTGGGTTGCGCCGGCCCGAACAGTGGAGATAGCTTGCCAGCGATTTTGGTTTGGAGTATCGGACTGGCGTTCATCATATGGTAGTCCACGCATAGATCGCTCGTAATGCGAGAGTATTTCCTCGTGGGTAAGAGCGAAATCATAGTATGCGACTTCGTCTATTATCCCTGTGAATGGTTCGAATTGGTTGTGGTTACCAATCTCAGCCATCGCAGGCCCCCCGTTGAGGATGAGGGTGCCGTCAGCGAAATCGTGGTAGAACCGAAGTCGACCGTCAATGAATATTGACTTGCGTCCAGTGAAGCAATCGTAGGTTGCGACGATGTGATGAGGCTTACCGTCCGTCAAGTCTAGTAGTGACGGTCGTCCATCATTTCCGTCGAGTGGCATATCGAGTTCGCTGTAGCCGTGCTGATCTAGATGCAGACCGAAGCTGAGGCAAGGTCCGGGAGGGACCTTTGGAGTTTCAAGATCATGTGGGGAACCATCATTTTGGAAACTCAGGAGCATACGGTGGACGCCGTCCTCTTTTCGAAATATTTCGTCGTAGTTCAAGTCTTTCCCGTCCCAATGAGAAATGACGATCGCCTCGATGGAAACACCGCTGCTGCATGCCATTATTCCGGAGCCGATCTCGGTCCCTGTGCCGGCATGGATTCGGACAGAAGAGTCGTTTTGGTTATTGAAGGCTAGTGCACCGTTACCGACTAATCCAGGAACATGCTCGACATTGCGAATAGTCAGTTGTGAATTGCTAGCTGAATCGCTTTTGGTCATGGATTCAGGTTCGTCAAAGCTCCACAGGAACAAAGGCTTTCTGATTCGTGATTGGACTTCAACATCCCCATCGATTACTTCGACGTGAACTAGGTTCTGCTCGATCGTTGTGACGCGAAACTCTGCACCTCGATCTTGTACACGAAGCCCATATGTTTCGATAGAGTAACCGGTGTTGGGCTGGGTCGAGTTGGCGAGCACCGATCCGTGAAAGAGTATACCGGCAGAGTTGGTGCTAGCTCCAAACTTTGCGGGGCCTTCAATCTGCAAGTCGATGCCCTCGGCGGTAATGAGTTCCGTTGCCCCTTGGAGTACATTGAGTGTAGTCGATGAGATATTCCGAGAGCGGTCTGAAACCAAAACACCGATGATTCGCGAGGGTAGAGTTCGAGTGTCATAGTGCATTTCGATGGGAGATTGTTCACCGGGAGGGGTTGGAAGTTTGGTAGCATCCGCGCGTTCGGAAGCGTTCGAGAGATCTGGGTTAGAGCGTTGCTCAGAGGTTGTTCGATTGAACAAGTAGGTTCCGATGGAGATCAGGAGTACTGCGGCTAGTGAGACAGCAATTGCGAAGTAGATTCTTGGTGTACGTGTGGGATGCGATGAAGAGAGAGAGTCGGTTTGTTGGTTTAGTGGGATGTTACCGCTAAGGCCCGTTGCCGTGAGAGCGAGCTGGCTATGAACTAAGGCATATTGAAGGTAGATTCGTCGCAGATGTGATGATGCGGATAACAGTGATTCCAGCTCGGTCATGTCCTCGGATGAGTTGTGATTCGAGAAGATTTTATCGGCGAGTTCAAGTACTCGCTGAGCATCGCCACTTGATAACATGGAGTTTGGTTTGTGATGAGATGTCATCGAAGTTGCTCCTGCATTTTTGCTTCGACGCATTCAAAGAGGAATCGCCGCATGACCTTGAGCGACTTATAGACAGCGTGAACTGACCGCTGCCACGCCCCCGCGATTGCGGTAGCATTCTGATTTTCTCCGTAGAAGCGATGGATAAGTTCTCGTTGTCGATCGGAGAGTTGTTTGATGCACTCATCGAGGGCCACTTGGCGTGGGGCCAGTTCCTCGGCGAAAGAGAATGACTCGACTATTAGGTTTTGGATGAGACCATCACTGAAGGCGAGTCGATCTTTTCGTGCGTTTCTCCAATACTTCAGGACTTGATGTCGTGCGACGCCCAAGGCCCATCGCAGGAAATCCGCGTCCTGGCGAAACGTTGGGAAGCTTCGCCAGAGTTCAAGACTTGTGTCTTGAAATACATCTGAGGACGCTGATGGGTCGTGAATCAAGGCTCGAATCCAGGCGTAAATCCTAAGTTGGTCTCGAGCAAAGAGTTTCAGGAACTGCTCATAAAGTTCCGGATTTACCGGTTGGTTTTCGTTCATATAGCGGGTTTTTGGAAACTGGCGGATGGAATAGAGATACGCCTCCCTGGAAGTTATTGGAGCGGACGAAGGGGGTTTGGTACCAAGAAGTTCGCGCTGTTTGAAGAATTTTTTTGGCGCGTAGGGTGTGGTGAAGCGGTGGGCCGGTCAATTTCTAAACCACTGGGACAACCCAACCACGATCATTCCATCCGCTACGTATCATTCACCGACCGCGAAACCCACCAGACCGCGCGTAAAACATTCATGCGTGCATGGTACGTTCCGCGGTCCCTTGGAGATGGCGGCGTTTACGAAATGCTGGATGTAGTCGATGCGGTGTAGGTGTTTGCGATTGTGACCGGGACCGCTGCACATACCCTACGGCTGCGTTGAAACTGTCTCCATGCTACGCTTCCAATCTCCCGCAGGGTGGGAGATGAAGTTGGGATGCAGGGATCAAACGTACCCTTGATGCACTGGTTTGATGACCAATTCGGGGATGTGTACTCGGCCTGGCAATGATACGATCGAGAGGACGACTTGACCTACATCGCTTGGACGGAGGATCAAGTCGCGTTGCTCTTGGGACACCGGTACGGGGCGTTGCTCGAGAATTGGCGTGTCCACTTCGCCTGGATAGATATTCGTGACCCGTACACCTTCGACGCCAACTTCGTTTGCTACGCAGGTCCCAAGCGCTGTCATTGCGAATTTGCTTGCGGCATAAGCGACTCCGCCGAGGGCCAGGGCTCGTTTGCCGGTGACGCTGGAGATGTTGATGATTGTCCCGCTTTTGCGCTGCCGCATTTGAGGCAAGATGTCGTGGATCATGTTGTAAGCACCGGTAGCATTGATCGCGACGACTTGGTCCCACTGTTCGGGGCGCATTTCTCCAATGGTTCGGTTTTTGATGTTCACTCCTGCTCCATTGACCAAAATGTCGATTTCGCCATAGTGCTTGCCAACGGCTTGGACGAATTCAGCTACGCTGGTTCGATCGGTTACATCCAAGGGCAATCCGATGACTTGGCCTTTATTCAGGCTTTGTAGCCGACTGGCGGCTTCGTCGACCACATCTTTGCGCCGTGATCCGATGGCTACGCGATAGCCGGCTTGCACGAGGGCTTCGGCGATCCCAAAGCCGATTCCGGTGGCTCCACCGGTAATGATTGCAACGGGGGATTGTGTGGCTGTCATCGTTTCGTAACCATTTCAAGGTGGATGATGGAAAAATAGTGTCAACTCTGAGGTCAACTATATTACCGCTTGTCGGGGGCAACGCGAAGGGCCCCCATTCTTGAGAAAATTTTGGAAATACCCTTAATAAAAAGACTTCTTTTGCGTTTCCCTTGCGTGAGCTTGAACGGAAGAACGAATTTGGATTTTGAGCAATCGTGGCACTAGAACAGCAACCGGGCAATCAGGAGTATCGGCAGTGGGTGCAGTCGGTCTTTGATCGGCTGCAGCGGCCTTTGGTGGCTTATTGTGGTCGGTTGTTGAATAAAGACTGGGATCGGGCGCACGATTGTGTTCAAGAGGCCTTTGTTCGGCTTTGCCACACCGAGTATTCGGCGGTGGAATCTTACGTCGATGCTTGGCTGTTTAAGACTTGTAGAAACATTGTGATGGATATCCATCGTCAGGAGTCTCGGATGGGTCATAGAGTGGAAACGGAAGCAACCTTGCAGGTTCGCTCTCGCGAGTTGGATCCAAGCGAACGAGTTTCGCGAGATGAAGAGTGCGAAGAGCTTGAAGGAAACATTTCACAATTGCCACCGCTTGAACGCGAAGCTCTCTCACTACGGCTTGGGCAAGGACTTTCGTATAAGCAAATCGCTGAAGTCATGGACTTGAGCGTATCGCATGTTGGTGTGCTACTGCATCAAGCCTTGGGGAGACTTCGAGGATCGATGAATAAGACTTCCGGGGCAACAAACTAAGGGTAACAATCATGGATCAAATTTCTAACAATGCATTCGAACCTTGGATGCTTACGGCCTACGTATTGAACGATCTTGATGAAGAGAAGCGTTGTGTTGTCGATGAGCATTTGAAGCGTCATCCTGAGCTTGTCTCAGAAGTGGAATCGATTCGTTCCATGGTAGGTCGAGTCGAAGTGGAGCTTGCTCGATTGCAAGACGCGATTCCGATCCGGACCGGCGATATCCGGGCCTCTGATCCTCTCTCAGGTGCTCTAGTCTCGAAGAGCGAAATATTGCACGAAGCGAAAACTATGGAGGGCTATTCATCGCGTCGACGTGGGCGGTTCGCGGCTTTCTTATTGACAGGTTTGGCCGCGTCGGTAGCCGCTGGTACGCTTTGGATGGTTCGACCTGTGAAACAGGAGTTGAGCGAATTTGCTTCGTCGTCCTCGACGGAAGATCGATTTGGAAGCTTGCAAGCCGAGTCGAAGGATACGGCTGGGAAGGTGGTGTCTGATGCCTTCGGTAGCAAGTCGGCAATTGAAGAGCTCAGGGAGAATGTTTCTGACGGGGAGGGGATGGACCAAGGGTTACCGGAAGCTGGGAAATCGCTTTCGCAAGCGGAGCTTGGATTGCCGCCCGGTCCTGCGTCCCGCGATTTAAGTTCTGCGTCTAGCGTACCGGGTGCTGCTTCCGGTGCGTTGGGGTTAGGGCTCGGTAGGGGCCTTGGCGAAAGCTCGGGAAGCGTACCTCGTCGAAGTAGTAGCTCAATGCTTGGCGCAGGTGGTGGTGCTGGGTTGGCAGACATCACAGAGAATGGGCCTGCAATTGCTGGTGGTATGCCTAGCTCGGAACGCATGCGTAGCGTTGAATCCAAGAGATTTGGTCGATTTGCTCAGGAACCTCAAGGCCAAGCAGATTCACTTCCGCGGTTGAAGTTGAGAGATAAGGAAGCAGAAGTTGCCGGAGGCTCGGGGAGGTATTTTTCGGACGAAAAGGCGTTATGGGATGGCTTAAAGAATCCTGCGGAGGGGGCCCGGGAATTTGATGTGCCTGATGAACTTCGAGCAAACGTACCGAGTTTTGAATATCGTAGGCCTTACGTCAAGGAGGGTGGAGATCGGTTTGACAGAGTTGTTGAGAATGGGTTTTTGGAGACGAAGTCCGAGCCGCTATCGACGTTTTCGATCGATGTCGATACGGCTTCGTACACAAAGCTTCGTCAGAACGTATTGGAGCAGAATGTTGTACCACGGTCCGAATCGATTCGGATTGAAGAGTGGCTCAATTATTTTGATTATCAGTATGCGGGTCCTAAGGGAGACGAGCCATTTGCGGCGCACTTGAGAATGGCTCAGTGTCCTTGGAATGCGCGTCACAAGTTAGTGAGAGTAGCGATTCAGGCCAAGCGGGTTGAGGCGCAGCAGCGGCCAGCGAGCAATTTGGTTTTCTTGATCGATGTGTCGGGATCGATGGCAGATGCGAATAAGTTACCTTTGGTCAAGCGGACTTTAACTTTGTTAGCGAATCAGCTTCGAGAAGAAGATCGGGTTGCGATCGTGGTGTATGCGGGAGCTGCAGGGTGTGTATTGCCCAGCACGACTGGGGATCAGCGCGAGCGGATTTTGGCTTCGATTAATGAGTTGCAGTCTGGAGGGTCAACCAATGGTGGCCAGGGTATCGAGTTGGCTTATCGATTGGCAAAAGAGAATTACATAGAAGGTGGGGTGAATCGGGTGATTCTTTGCACGGATGGAGATTTCAACGTGGGGGTAACCAGTAATGATGCGTTGGTTGCACTTGTTCGCGAGCAAGCAAAAGGGAATGTCTTTATGACTTGTTTGGGATATGGGAGTGGCAACTACAACGACTCGATGATGGAGAGGATCACCAATGAGGGGAATGGGATATATGGGATGGTTGACAGTGAGTTGGAAGCAAGGAGAGTGATGGGCAAGCAGTTGAATGGGAATTTGATGACGGTTGCGAAGGATGTGAAAATTCAGGTGGAGTTCAATCCTCGTAAGGTTCAGTCTTATCGTTTGCTAGGGTACGAGAACCGTCGGCTGGCGGCAGCGGATTTCAACAATGACAAGAAGGATGCTGGTGAGATTGGGGCTGGGCATTGTGTGACGGCTTTGTATGAAGTTGTGCCTGTGGGGCAAGAGGGTTCGGTACCTGGGAGCATCGATGGACTTCGTTATGCCGGTGGTTCGGAGGGTAATGGGGGAT
>CAIJIZ010000084.1 GCA_903820735.1 uncultured Pirellula sp. | reverse complement strand
GAATCCCTTTCGCTTGCTATCCTTATCGACCCGCCGTAATTGTAAGGCTCGAATCGAAGCAAAACGCTGGGATTTGAGAAGTTCCGGTTCGGAGCAGGGACGGAGTCCGCCCGTTGGGGCGGTTAGTTGGAATTAGAAAAGCAAATACTTAGGAGCGTGTTGAATTATGGTCAAGCCACACCGCAAGTTGAAGAAAGCGAATCACGGTCAGCGTGCTGCGAACAGCAAGGCTCGCAAGGCGAAGCGTCGGAAGGTTCGTACCTAGTTTGCGAGAATTTTCGTGCCTGCCAAGAACTTCATCGTTGACTTGAATACGATCGATTTCGATCGTGTCGTAGCGGACATCGAAGAGATTCGTAAGTACAATCCGCAGCGCTTCGAAATGGAGCAGCTTTCGGCGATTGTCTACGAAGATCCCGTAAACATCGCTTGCGTCGGCTACAAAGACGTCGGCCACGATGAATTTTGGGTGCGTGGGCACATGCCCGGGATGCCGTTAATGCCCGGCGTTGTCATGCTTGAAGCGGTAGCTCAAGCGTGCTGTTACTGTGCGCACAAATTCAAGCTGCTCGGTGACGCGACTGTTGGCTTCGGTGGACTGGAAGAAGTTCGATTTCGAGAGCCAGTGTTGCCAGGCGATCGCTTGGTTGTGATGTGCCGACTGTTGAAATTGCGTAAGCCGCATTTGTTGGTTTGCGAGTTTCAAGGTGTAGTCGGTCAGCGGATTGTGGTCGAAGGTCAACTGAAGGGGATACCGATTCCGGTCGATGCCCTGAAGCAAGGCCTGTTGCGGTAAGTTCGTCATTCACTCTCTCGACGACGCAACATTTTCTGTTCGACAAAACTCTGAATGTTAAGGCTTGGTGTTGCGTAAAACCCACGCGCCAGGGTTTGGTTACTGCGTCCCATGCGTTAGGCGAAGACTATCTTCTTGATATTGATGATGAAGGACATTGGATGATGCATACTCGAAACGCAAACACTTTCGTTAACTGTTCGCTTTGGTCGAGCACTGCTTCGTCCTTAGGATGCACACGACTCATATCGCGTTCGATCCTTGCGGTGGTTGCGTGGTTCGCTAGTTCACTCGGCAATTGTTCTCCGAGTTCCAATGCGGACGACGCACCGAAGAGTCAATTGGTTGTCCCAGGGCATACGGCTTACGTTCTTCCGGATCCTTGGGGATTGCGGGTGCGCGAGAATCAGGGGGTGAGTTGGACGTCGGCCTCCCAGAGTATTCAATGGGCGGGATTGTTTCGGCAGGCTGGAATCTTGAAGATTCAGGTCGTAGCGGAATGCACCAAGGAGCAAGCTGCTAGCCTCGAGTTGGTCGTGCTTGGAAAAGCTCTTCAACTCGTCTCGGAGCAGGTACTAAACACGTCTGGTACATCGAGCGCAGCGAGCAAGAGGCTGCTCGATTTTGGTCAAGTGGAATTGGAGAATGCTTCCCCGAGTTACGTTTCACTGCAGCTCAAGCTGCGTGACTCCGAGGGGCAAGATGCCGGTTTGGTATCGAAGTCCCAGTCGATTCAAGTTCTTGAGCTAAGACTCGATGGACCGGGGAGCAGAGAAGCGCATTTCAATCTCAAGGAGCGACGCAACGCAGCGTCGGTGCATTTAAATTATGTCACCGAGCAGGGTGCCAAAGTCGATGCGTTTTACACCGAAGTCCAAGCGATCGAAGAGCCGATTGGGACGTTCTACATGGCATGTGGATGGCATCGTGGGTACTTTGGGATGCAAGTGAATTCGAAGACTGAGCGGAGGATAATCTTCAGCGTATGGGATAGTGGAAACGAAGCGACGAATCGCGATAAAGTTGCCGACGAGAATCGCGTACGCCTCGTGGATAAAGGGGAAGGAGTTTTCTCGGGGGATTTTGGCAACGAAGGGACCGGCGGCCACAGTCATTTAAAGTACATGTGGAAAACCGGATCGGTACAACGTTTTCTAGTCACCTCAGAGTCGACGGATGATACGCATACAACGTTTTCTGGATATTGGTTTCATCCGGAGAAGAACAGTTGGATGTTGATCTCAGCTTGGAATGCCCCTAAAGAGGGTAAGACCATGCGTGGGCTTCATAGTTTCAGTGAGAACTTTCTTGGAGAGAACGGCCACATGCCTCGCAAAGCCCTCTTTGGCAATTCATGGTATAGGACGCTGGATGGAGCATGGCGTGAGATTACGACAGCCAAGTTCAGCCATGACGAGACTGGCAAGGCGGATCGGTTAGACCGCACCATGGGAATTGAAAACAATTCCTTTTTCTTGCGGCATGGTGGGTTCCTTGATGGATTCACCAAATACGGCGAACCCTTCACGCGCGATGCGGGACCGGGTCGCCCGACTGATTTCGATGCGCTGTTGCCGAAGGTCCGTTAAGCTCGTGAGCGCGGGGCCCTATCGTGGAGTGGGCCCCCTTATCGTGGAGTGGGCCCCCTATCGTGGAGCGGGCCCCCTTATCGTGGAGCGGGCCCCCTTATCGTGGAGCGGGTCTCTTATCGTGGTGCGGTCCTCCTGGGCCGCAGTCCGCGCAATCGTGGTGCGGGTCTCCTGGCCCGCAGTCCGCGCAATCGTGGTGCGGTCCTCCTGGGCCGCTGACCGCGCAATGGTGTTGCGGGTCTCCGGGCCCGCAGTCCGCGCAAGTTTCCAAGCACGCTTCTAATGTAGCAAGACGCCTCGCTGCGCTCGCAAGCGCGGCCCCTATCGTGTTGCGGTCCTCCTGGGCCGTAGTCCGCGCAATGGTGTTGCGGGTCTCCTGGCCCGCTGACCGCGCAAGTTTCCAAGCACGCTTCTAATGTAGCAAGACGCCTCGCTGCGCTCGTAAGCGCGGCCCCTATCGTGGAGTGGGCCACCCTATCGTGGTGCGGTCCTCCTGTGCCGTAGTCCGCGCAATGGTGTTGCTGTCCTCCTGGCCCGCTGACCGCGTAAGTTTCCAAACGCGCTTCAAATGCAACAAGACGCCTCGCTGCGCTCGTAAGCGCGGCCCAGGAGGACCGCCTCACGTTCTGGCCCGCTGACCTCGCAAGTTTCCAGTTACGCTTCAAATGCGATAAAACGATTCGCTACTCTCACTGCGGACGGACTTGAAAAAACATTTCATGGATCGCTTCCCCAATGTCATTGAGCTTGCACTGGAAATGATCGATGAATTCATGCAACCCTTCCTCCATGACTTCGTCGATATCCAAGAACTCGAATTCGGCTCGCATCCGTCCGAGTAGTTGTTCCGGTCGGTTGTGAAAGTTTCCTTGATTCCCACCGGTGATTTGCAAGAGTGATCGCTCAGCCAAGGAAATGCAAAAGCGAACGGCGCGTGGAAAGTCGCGGTCGAGCAACAGAAAGGCAGCGACCAAACGCGGAGATAGAACGCCGAATCGCCGACGATACATCTCCAAGGCGCTGGCGCTTTTCAAAAGCATCCCCCATTGGCTGATGTCCAAAGACGTTCCCACGTCATGTGCACTCGGAAGAAGCAGAAAGTACTTCACATCGAGAATTCTGGACGTTTTATCGGCCCTTTCTAGCATCGCACCAAGGCGACCGAAGTTCCAGGCTTCGCCGTGAGACATCGTTCCCGATACAACCCCCTCGATCAAATAACCGAACTGTCTCACTCGCGTAAAAAAATCGAATGGAGAATCGATAGCTCGTGAGTCGTTGCGACTATCCCGCACGAAGAGATAGAACTTGTTGAGTTCCTCCCACATCTGCGAACTAAGCATTTCACGGCTCTGACGTGCATTCTCGCGAGCATATTGCAAGCAAGAAAGGATCGAGTTCGGGTTCGCTTCGTCAAAAGTCAAGAAACGAATTACGTTCTCCTGAGTTACACAAGGGTAGAGTTCCTCGAAAGCGGATTGATCGCCCGTGGTATAGATGAGAGCTTCCCATTGATGCTCTAAGTGATCACCAAGCCCTAGGGTCAGGTTCAGAGTCACGTCGATAAACCGGGCGACATTCTCAGCCCTTTCGGTGTATCGCCGCATCCAAAAAATTGAGTCTGCTACTCGCGATAACATGACTTGCCCTACTCGCTTCTATTTCAGTGGCTTCAACAGGTTTAAGTTACTAATTCAGCGGTCGGTTATTCAACGATTCAGCTCGTCTCGCAAAACCCAAGTGTCTTTGCTGCCGCCCCCTTGGGAGGAGTTAACAACTAAAGAACCTTTGACCAAAGCGACACGCGTAAGTCCACCGGGAACAATATAAATATCCTCCCCGTAAAGGATGTAAGGACGAAGGTCAACGTGCCGGCCTTCCAATGCGTCTCCGCAAAGGGTTGGGACGGTGGATAACGCGAGCATCGGTTGCGCTACGTAGTTTCTGGGGTTTGACTGTACCAATTCTCGATAGGTCGCAAGCTGCTCCTTGGTCGCCCGAGGGCCGAGCAAAATTCCATAACCTCCCGATTCATTCGCGGGCTTGATCACCAATTGATCCATGTGGTCCAGCACATACTGCCGCTCCTGCGGGTCGGCACACATGTACGTAGGTACATTTGGCAAAATCATCTCTTCGCTTAAATAGTACCGGATCATCTTCGGTACATACGCGTAAACGGCTTTGTCATCCGCTACCCCAGTCCCCGGTGCATTGACCAACGCCACCTTGCCATTGCGATAGACTTCCATCAATCCTCGAACGCCCAAAGCCGAGTCGGGACGCAACACAGCAGGGTCTAAAAAGTCGTCATCGATGCGCCGGTAGATAACATCGACTCGCTTAAGTCCACGAGTGGTTCGCATGCACACATATCCGTCGTGCACGACCAAGTCCGGGCCTTGAACCAATTCAACACCCATCTGCTGGGCCAAAAAACAATGTTCGAAGTACGCTGAGTTGTAAATGCCCGGCGTAAGGACCACTACCGTCGGGTCTCTAACAGTCGTCGGAGCGACATACTGCAACATTTTGAGCAACTGCTCTGGATATGATTCCACGGGCAAGATACTCCGCCCCTCAAAAAGCTGCGGAAAAGTCCGCTTCATCACCTCGCGATTCTCAATCACGTACGATACCCCTGATGGGCATCGCAAGTTGTCTTCGAGAACGTATATCTGTCCATCCCCTCCGCGAACCAAATCGGTACCAGTAATATGGCACCAGATCCCACGCGATGGATTCATCCCCTGCAACTGCTTTAAATAGCCTTTACTCGAGGAGATCATGTACTCGGGTAGCACGCCGTCACGTATGATTTTTTGGTCGTGATACATGTCGTCGATAAACATGTTCAACGCTCGTATCCGCTGCTTGAGCCCCGATTCGACCATCCGCCATTCGCTCTCTTGGATCACTCGGGGTATCAAGTCAAATGGCCATACCTTCTCGGTTCCTGAGGCATGCCCGTACACATTAAAGGTGATTCCCATGTTGAGCAATTCATGGTCTGCCGCCCTCTGACGCTTCTGTAGCTCACCCAACGGTAAACCACGCAATCGATCGGCAAGGAACTCCAAGCCAAGGCGCGGAACTCCGTCGGCGTGGAACATCTCGTCGAAAAATCCATTGCAATCGTAATTACTGATCAAATCGCTCCCCCGCAATGCGGCGGACTCGACTCCCTGCGATTGTTGCATTCGCCCTTGATCTGACTCTTGGCTCATCGCTTTGACTTTCTCTAGCTCTCGGGACTCATTCGCGATCTTTTTGTCGTTTATCGAAAGATGTAACCCAGCCGCATACTACTAAAGGTGCTCAAAAAACAAGCTTGTTGCTTTGCGCATGCCTTTACTATTGGCACGCAGCTCCCAGGGAATCGACGGGTATTCTAAGTCCGCTTCCAAAATTGCTACGGCGACCGGTTGTATCTGACGACTGGCATCCATCAGTAGCAAATAACGAGCCATCAAGCTAGGGCGGAGTGTCGCACACGATATGCCGGCAATGCAATCAACTCCAGAAAGCCCGCTGGGCCCCATACACCATGGGTGAACTACCATGGGGAGAAATACAATCGGGTAGCTAACTTGGGAAGAACCTACCCTAAGCGTACCCGCACGCTCTGGCGGTGGGCTGTAAGCCCTTCACGATCGGCTAATTCGCTCACGTGTGGTTCGATGCGTCGCATGGCGTCCAAGTCGAACTGCACTTCGCTGTAGGATCGGAGAAAGTGATTTGCGGATAGTCCGCACGCCCATCTGGCCGTACCGCCAGTGGGGAGCACGTGAGACGGCCCAGCTGCGTAGTCACCCAAAGCGACAGGGGTGTAATGACCCTTGAAAATCGCCCCCGCATTTCGAATCTTCTCGGAAAACCGTTCGGGCGATTCGACTGAAATCTGAAGGTGTTCCGGTGCAAGTTGATTCGTCAAATGAATCAACTCGCTCTCGTCTTTGCAACAAATACTCGCGCCGTAATCTTGAAGGGAACGACGCGCTAAATCTGCTCGCTCTAATCCAGCAAGTTGATTCTCGATCTGGATGTCGATCGCATCGAGCACCTTCGATTCGGTCGAAAGGACAATACTAGAACCGGGTGAATGCTCCGCTTGAGCGATTAGATCGGAAGCTGCGAAGGCTGGATGGGTGGTGTGGTCGGCAATGACGACGACTTCGCTTGGACCAGCGATCGAATCAATGGCTACGGTTCCAAAAACGTGTCGCTTGGCCAACGCGACGAACATATTCCCGGGACCGACGATCATGTCAACCGCTGGAATCTCCTTGATACCATATGCGAGACTTGCGATTCCTTGCGCTCCTCCCACTGCATAGACTTCGGAAACACCGAGTTCATAACAAGCTGCCAAGAGTTCATCGTTGTAGGCACCAAATCGCGTTGGTGGTGCCATAACCGCGATTTGCTCTACCCCTGCAACCATGGCTGGAATCGCTGTCATCAGCAACGTCGAGGGATAAGCCGCAGCACCTCCAGGAACACAGATTCCTATACGCCTTAGCGGAGTGTAACGCTGCCTGAGAATCTCTCCATGTTCCCCTTTGCACTCGACGTCGCGATGCAAGATCGCTCTTTGAAACCGCTCGATGTTGGATCGGATCGCTCGGATGGCTTGAAGATAATTCTGAGAGACGTTCCTATGGGCGTTCGATATTCTCTCGTCGGGAACCCGAAGAGTCTCCGCCGTGATATCCGGAGCATCGAGTCGTCTTGCGTATGCCAAAACAGCTTCGGTACCTTTGGCTCGAACTTCGTTGCAAATCCGTTCGACAACTTGTTGAGGACTCAGCGGCTCGCCAAATAACTCGACGGTTAATTCCTCGGATCGCTTGGAAACGACTGAGCCCTCTGGGCTCAATCGACGACGCAATGATTCGATTCGTTGCGTGAAATCCGACGCCGACGTATTGAGTCTCTCTAACATCGCTCCGACTTTCGATGATCCGAGTCAAAGATCCGGACTGATTCAAACTAGCCTTGATAAGCTTGCAATTGCTCTGGCGTAAAGTTCACGTTGGTGGCAACCGATTGCACATCATCGTGATCCTCGAGCTTCTCGAGAAGCTTCATCACCGAAACTGCGGTCTGTGCGTCCACGTCGACGGTCATGTTCGGGACGCGTGAGACTTGCTTGGACTCCAACGTGATTTGCGCCCCTTCGAGCGCTTCTACCAACGCGGTATACACATCGGTTGGGCAAGAGAGTTCAAAGTACTCATCGGTTTCGGTGACATCTTCGGCACCGTTTTCAAGTGCCAGTTCCATCAGCTTCTCAAGGTCCACTGCTGACTTGCCGATCGAAATCAACCCTTTGCGTTCGAACAAGTATGCAACGCAGTTGGTGGATCCAAGATTTCCACCGTGATTTTCGAATAGCTTTCGGACTTCCGGTGCCGTTCTGTTGCGATTGTCTGTCATGATGTCGCAAAGAATGGCTACTCCACCTGGTCCATAGCCTTCGTAGAGAATTTCTTCGACGTCTCCTCCGTCGATCTCCCCTGTACCCTTTTTGATGGCTCTGTCGATGTTGTCTTTCGGCAATGAGACAGCCTTGGCATCCAAAATCGCCGTTCGCAACCGAACGTTGCTCGATGGATCGCCCCCTCCAAGCTTCGCTGCAACAATGATTGCCTTTGATAGCTTGCTCCAAAGCTTGCTCCGCTTGCTATCGACCGCCGCTTTGCGGTGTTTGATGTTGGCCCACTGTGAGTGCCCTGCCATGGGTTACCTCCCGAATGCTACTGAAGCTGTAAGTGAATTGGCTGTTGAACGGTAATGGTTCGCTCTGTGCGAACTGATTATTTGGGTTTCTTTTTCGTCAAGCTTGAGCCGAGCGACTCGGATGACTTCCCACTGGATTTCTTTGTGTCAGCAGGCTTTTTGGCGTCCGATTTACCACCTGCGGCGGGTTTCTTCGCTGCATCCTTAGGACTATCCTTGCTGCTCTTCGAAGTCGACTTATCGGGCTTGGCCTTGGATTTGCCCTCACCCTTTGATTCTGATTTGCCTGAAGCTGGTTTTCCAGATCCACCTGCGGAGCCTTTTGAGCCCGATGAGGCTTTGATGGCCCCCTTCGATAAAGGGCCTTTCCCAAGTGCTTGGACTTTGGGTTTGGGCCGACTCGGTACGCTCTTAACCTCGTTGAGCTTCGCACTCGGCTTTTCAGACCCAGATCCACTCTTGCCGCTTGCCCCCTTGCTTGCCGACTTCTCAACGGACTTCGATGTGTCTTTATCTGCCCCTTTTTCAGGGGGCTTTGCAGGGCTCTTGGAAGTACTCTTCTCCGATGTCTTCGCAGGTTCCTTCTCTGCTGCTTTAGCTGTTGCAGCCTGGTCTTTCGGAGAAGTCGCCTTCACGCTCACGCCTGATTTTCCACCGGCGTTTTTGGCTGCTGAGGTTGCTTTGTCTTCTGCCTTCTCCGAAGCACCCGCTACTGATTTCGCTGCACTGATTCCGGATCCACTCGAAGGGCTTGTTCCCGCCGCGGAATTGCTTGGTTTAGAGCCTGATCCCTTGGTTGGTGTCTTCTCGGAAGTAACCGGTTTGGGCTTTGACTTGAGCGTCACTCCAAGTTCTTTGAGAATTGCCAACGGGGAGGTGGCTTTCGGCTGGTGGAATAACTCGTTAGCGAACTGATGAAGCAAACCGGCGAACTCGATCCCCTTGTTCTTCGGAATGGCTCGTTCGATGCCTGGCAAGGACTTCTTGTCGATCTCACCGAAGGTCAAGATCTCGCATTGCCACATGGCTTCGTAGATGACTTGCCCGGCTGGAATCGCATGCCCACCTAAGGAATGCTGGGAAACATAAGCGACCACGAAAGGGGTGATCCCTTTCCACGCTTCTATCTCAGCGACTGCCTTCCCGAGATTGGCTTTCTTTAGATCGTCGATGTCGTATTGATAACGGGCCTCGAATACGGATTGCAAACATTGCTTGATCCGCACCGCCGCTTGGGCGGGGAACGGAAGGGCCTTGAGGGCTTCGGCCAACTCGGAGACGGTGGTGACTCGGACCTCGTTCCAGTCGAAGTATGTCTGCTGAAGCTTTGCAAAAGCTTCGTCTGCTTGTTCAAGCCTCGCATCTTCCAAGCAACAGGCATACAGCATGCACTCGAGCACAGAGCGTTCGGGTGGATCTGAGACGGGCTTGTAGTGCTTCTTGAGCGACTTGTAAAGACTTTCGTATTTCGCAGTGCGATTTCCGGAACTCATGTGTTGTTCCTCTAAGATGGATCAGGAGTGTCAGTGGCTTGAGCATCCGCGGATGCTTCGCTCGGAGACGCGGTGGCTGGAGCGATATCCTTCTGGTTCGCTTCGCGCTCCTTGGCAATTTGTTCTAGTATTTGTTGAACCGCAACCGATTTCTTCACTCCATCATCGACGACGAAAGAGAGTCTCGGGATATAGCGTGTTTCAATGCGATCAGAGATGCGAGATTGCAGAAATCCAGCCGAGTTCTGCAAACCTTTCAGGACCGTTCGTTGCTGCGACTCATTGCCCATGATGCTCACGATCACTTTTGCTTCGCGCATGTCCGGGGTTACTTCCACCCCTACGACAGTGACGTGCTCGACACGGGGGTCTCGCAACTCGGTAAGAATAGCCATCGAGACGACTTCGCGAATCGCCTCGGCTGCTTTTAGTAATCGTCTGGCGGTCATGATTTCGAGGAATCCAACGTTCTAGCAACTTGTTCAACTTTGTAAGCTTCGAGCACGTCGTCGACTTTGACATCGTTGAAACCGGCCAGCTTAATACCGCACTCCATCCCTCGATTGACTTCCTTAACGTCGTCTTTGACGCGTCGAAGAGTATCGAGTTGGTAGTCCCCAATCTTGCGTCCCTCGCGGTGAACGCGAATGCGACACCCTCGCTCGATCGAGCCTTGGGCAACGAAGCAACCGGCGATCGTTCCGACTCTCGATACGGAGAATACGGCTTTGACGATGGCTCGCCCAAGCTCAACGACTTTCTCTTCCGGTTTGAGTCGACCTTCAATCAACGCTCGGATGTCGTTCGCAAGATTGTAAATGATGTCGTAACGACGTACTTCTACGTTCTTCGCGTCAGCCATCATTCGGGCTGCTTCGTCCGGTATCACGTTGAAGCCCACGATGACGGCTTGCGATGCACTTGCAAGCGTCACGTCGGCAACGGTAATGCCCCCGACGGACTTCTGAAGGATTCGGATGTCGACTTCTGGGTGATCGAGCTTGGTGAGTTCTTTTTCGATCGCTTCGAGGGATCCTCGAGCATCGGCACGAACGATCAAATTCAATATGACCTTGTCTTCCTTCACCCCAAGCTTCCCGGACTGCAAAAGCTCTTGGAAGGTTTCGAAGGAAACCTTTGGAGATGTTCCCGCAAGCGAGGTTGCTCGGGATTCTTGTTCCCGAACCGCTGCCAATTCGCGAGCCTGTCCAATGTCGTCAATCACATAGAACTTCTCACCCGCTTCTGGAGCGCGCTCAAGACCAGTGATGTTTACCGGCATCGAAGGACCGGCTTCGGTCAACTGCTTGTTTCGCTTCAACGTGTCGTAGAGCGCCTTGACGCGACCGAACGTCGAACCGCAAAGGACGATGTCTCCAACACGCAAGGTTCCGGTTTGAACCATCACCTTGGCGATCACACCGCGATCGGCGGATTGTTCGCTTTCCAAACAAACGCCCATCGCCGCTCGCTTGGGGTTGGCCTTGTAGTCGTTCAACTCAGCAACGGTCAAAAGTGTTTCCAGAAGCGCATCCATACCTTCGCCGGTAATGGCGCTAGTTGGGACAACTTCCACGTCACCACCCCATGCACTCGGCGTCAGACCGTACTCGGTCATCTGGGTCATGATCCGGTTGATGTTCGCACCTGGCAAATCGCACTTGTTGGCCGCGACAACAATTGGCACACCCGCTGCCTTCGCATGCGAGATGGCTTCTTCTGTTTGAGGCATGATTCCGTCGTCAGCAGCGATTACCAAGATGGCGATGTCGGTTACGTTCGCTCCGCGTGCCCGCATCTCTGTAAATGCTTCGTGACCTGGCGTATCGACGAAACTCACCGACCGACCATCCTTCTTGACTTGGTAGGCTCGGATGTGCTGCGTGATCCCACCAGCCTCTCCCGTTACGATCTTGGTCCCGATCAGATAATCGAGCAACGAAGTCTTGCCGTGGTCGACGTGGCCGAGGAACGTCACGATCGGTGCTCGTGTGATGAGATCCTCTGGCTTGTCTTCAATGTTGTCGATTTTCGCGATAACGCTCGTCTCAAGCGTCTCTGCTTGCTTGAAGGTGATATCGATTCCAAGATCGACTGCGATCAACTCGGCTTGCTCAGGTGTGAGTGATGCGTTGATGTTAACCATCGTTCCCATCATCATCAACGAACGCAGAACGCGTGCTGCAGGAACACCAGCCGCTTCGGAGAAACTTCGCACCGTGCAAGGAATAGCAAGGGTAACTTTTTCCTTCTTGCCTTGTTGCAAGACGGGCTTCTTCTTCGGACGCGCTGTTCGTCGCTCTTCCTCTTCCTCGATCCGCTTGAGATCTTCGGCGGTCTGAATTCGAGCCGGCAACCGCAATTTGCTTCGCTCTGAGCGAGCAGCCTCGAGGCTTCCAAGCCCCTTCTTGCGTACCGGTTCTTCCGGTTCGTCTCCAGCTTTCTTTGTTTTCTGATTAAGCTTGTTTTCCGCCGCTTGTTTGAACTCGGTCAAACCCGCGTGCTGGGTTTGGCTCGGCGCCGTGGCTCGGCCCGCCGCGCCAGCAAACTTGCCACCACCGGCGGCCGGGGATTTATCTCCCTTGCTACCGGTTGCAGGTGGTTGCTGCTGAACTCCCTTAAGTACTTCAGGCGTAAGCTTGACAATCGGCTTCATCGCCGCAGGTTCTTGCGGCTTCGCAGCCGGTGATGGTCCTGCGGACTTTGGAATCTTAGCTAAATTAATGACCGGATCGCGTGGCTTGCGAACCTTCGGAGCTTCACCGTCGGTCTTGGCCCCCTCGGTCGGCTTCGGTCGACCAATGACCCGCACCTTGCCGGGCGTATTCCCAGATGCCAAATAGTTCGATCGAGTCGGTTCCCCGGTTCTAGAGTCCGATGGCCTTGAGTCTGATGGCCGAGAATCGGACGTCCTGGTTTCTGACGGTCTTGTTTCAGCCGACCTGTCGGCAGGCCGAACATCATTCGTTCGATTCTCACCTGCTCGCAATCCACTTTGGCCTAACTCGCCAGAACGAGAGCCTGGAATCGGCAGAGTTCGTCCGCCAATGCCAGTTGCAGAAGCCGCAATGTTAGTATTCGCAGCCTGACCTGCATCCGATGGTTGCGAGGTGGACTCTTCAGCGGCAATCTTGGTCCCGTGAGTACCTGATTCGCCAGATGCTTCACCCGATGTGGATTCCGTATCCACACCCGAAGGACCCGTTTGGTCCGCTTGGGTATCCCCCCGATCAACTGCAGATCCTCCTGCTACAGACGCTCGCAGGTCATTCGAAGTATCTGCCGCTGCGACATCAACTCCCGAGGAGTTGGAATCGGAATCGGCGTCGGAATTTTGGGTGTTGGAAGCATCCTCTTCGGACGCCCCCCCGACATTCCGATCGTCGTCTTGATCCGCAGACTCAGAGCCACCGAGAGCCGTTGTCGACTTCGGTCGCAATGCGG
>CAIJIZ010000083.1 GCA_903820735.1 uncultured Pirellula sp. | reverse complement strand
TCGCAAGGTTCGATTTTGGATTTCCGCTCCGGAAGGAGATTTCTCGACGGAAGCCCAACTTCCTCGCGTCAATTTGTACTCAATACTCGTACCAACTGGGAAACTTGCTTCGGCTTGAAAAGTCCCATCCGGGAGTTTGTTGAGTTGGAATTGATTGGGTTTCCAAGGACCGAATAGGTCTTGGTTTCCCGCAAGAAAAAGTTTTGCCGTAGCGGGGGTGTTTGGAGGGACGGTGACGATCCATGTGATGGTTGCATCTTTGTTGGACGCCGAGGTCGATTGCGCGTGGAGCGATGTAAAAGAGGAGAATACGACGAACAACCAAGCAGTAAGCCACCCGATTCCAAAGCGTACGCTTGTCGAATCATC
This sequence comes from uncultured Pirellula sp., assembly GCA_903820735.1. Lineage (GTDB taxonomy): Bacteria > Planctomycetota > Planctomycetia > Pirellulales > Pirellulaceae > JBKCUI01. Next base: position 11,310 of record CAIJIZ010000083.1, on the reverse strand, counting down.
AATGGAGTTGTCGGAGTTTTTCATGGAGTCCACGTTGAGCAATGAAATATCGAGGCAATGGGGGAATGGGTGGCTGAGATAGATCGCATATCTTTCAAGATAGATTATACCGAAATTCATCGATTTCGCTTCTGTTATACTCTTCGGTTGAAACCGTTGGCAAAAGGACGGATGTCTACGTTTACAAAACCCATCTTTGAGTTGAGGAATTGCGATGCGGTACACTTTGGGGGCGAGTCGTTGGTCAGTGATAGTCGGGGTCGTGCTTTTGGGGGCGGAAATCTCGGGAGCTGTTCGTTGCCTTGGGCAAGACTCTAAGCGGGCGGAGTTAGGGGATGGGGTAACGCTAGAGGTTATGCACATTCCGCCTGGAGAATTCTGGATGGGAAGTTCTCAAGAAGAAAAAGATTGGGCTACGGGGATCGAAGGGGGAGCTCAAGCCGGGACGGAAAGAGAGTCTTACGAAGGGACCGAACCGCGAAGGATGAAAGTGCGCGATGGTTTTTGGATGGGAAAAACGGAAGTGACGGTCGGACAGTTTCGACGGTTTACCGAAGAGACGAACTACCTGACCGATGCCGAAAAGCCTGGGGGAAGGACGCAGTGTTTCAATCCTCAATGGAAGAGTTACAACTTCCGAACCGAGGTCACTCATCCTTGGGAGCCAATGGAGGGGAAGAGTTGGCGCGATCCGAACTTTGCTTTTGAACTTCGCAGTGATTTTCCCGTGGTATGTGTCAGCTGGTCGGATGCCCGAGCGTTTGCAGCTTGGCTAACGGAGCGAGAACGAAGTGCAGGTAGAGTGCCCGAAGGCTATGAGTATCGTTTGCCGACGGAAGCAGAATGGGAGTATGCGTGTCGAGGTGGTAGCAAAGAGTGCACTGCTTTCTGGTGGGGTAACGAACTGAGCGAGGGTGCGGGACGGCTGAATATTTCAGCTGTCGATTTTCTGCCGGACCGAAAACAAAAGTGGCCGCTCGGAAGCGCACCTTGGAGCGATGGCTTTGCATTCGTCTCGCCGGTAGATCATTTTGCAGAGCGTGGCCGCAATGGATTTGGATTGGCAGATATGTGTGGCGGAGTGTGGGAAGTCGTCCTCGATCACTTCGATCCGACAGGTGGACACGAAGAGCTGAACGTTACCAATACAGCGTATCGCCCGGTCTGTCGCGGAGGAAACTACTTTGATGTGCCAGGGAACGCTCGATGTGCGGTGCGTTTAGGGCTCGCAGGTCCGCACTACTCGGATTCCCGCGATGGGTTTCGTGTATGTCTTGGTAGAGTTCGAGATGTGAAGGGTAGGGGGGCTGAGGGACGGGGATTTTGAAACACAGAGGCACAGAGACACAGAGGGAGGAGGGAACCGGGTGGAGAGAACAGGGAGGAGGGAACGGGGGGGAGTGACTTTGCGATCTGCGTTAAATTTTCAAGGTTTCAAAATTCTCTGGGCGAAGCGATTTATTTCGCGAGTTGTTCGTACTTGATTTTGTATTTATTGTACAAGTCTGTGTGTCGGCTTGAGAGATCGACTCGTTTGCCTTGGATCCAAGCTCGTTCGACTTGAGATTCGGTTTCGAGGATGTCTCCGGAGCTTAGGAAAACCGATGCGTCTTTGCCGTTCTGGATTGAGCCGATGCGATCGGCAACGCCGTAGATCTCGGCGGCCGATAGGGTGATGGCTCGCAAGGCGGCTTCGGGCGCAAGTCCGAATCCGACTGAAACGGATGCATGATAGGGGAGATTGCGTACGCCGGATGCTCCGAATCGTCCATCGCTGGCGATACTGAAGCGAACGCCGGCGGCCGCAAGTTGACTAGGCAACGCATAGACCGAATCGTAAGCGGCATCGCGTCGACTTGGCAGGCGATAAATCCCTGACAGGACCACGGGGATATTGGCTTCGCGCAAGAGCGACGAGCATTGCAGTGCATCGGCTCCACCGAATAGAATCATCTTTATTTGATGTTGATTGCAGAAAGCGACGGCGGTTTGAATTTGCTTTACCGTGTTCGCTTGGATCATCATCGGCCGCTTGCCTTCGACGATCGGACGCATGGCTTCGAATCGAAGATCGATCGGTGCCTTAGGATTATCGATTCGACCTTGAACGTACGCTTTCGTTTCGCGAATCAAAGTATGCAGAGGGGCGAGCCGGTCCGAAGCATCGGAGTCTTGGCCGTCACTTTGAGGAGCTCTTCCACGACCGCGACCGATTGGATTCCCGTAACGGGGCCATTGGGTGCTCAGAGCAACATCACCTTGGAGAGTCATGTCTTCCCAAGTCCAACCGTCGAGTTGCATCAGTGCCGAGTGACCGGAGACGAGTCCGCCGGTGGGACTGATCAGCGAGAACAATACGCCGTTTGCACGAGCGACCGGGATAGCTTCGCTGTCGGGATTGAATGCTACAGCAGCGCGAACGTTTGGATTGAGTGAACCTGTCTCGGCGTTATCGATTGTCGCATTTACCGAGTCGATTTCGACGAGTCCGATGTAGGAATACGAGTCGATGAGGCCCGGATAGAGATGCTTCCCCGAAGCATCGATGGTCTCGTAGCTTGGATCCGCCCCGATAGCGGGAGCTATTTCAGCGATTTTTCCATCTTTCAAAAGTACGCAATGGTTTGCCAGGGTGCCGCCCGAGACGGTGTGGACGGTTGCGTTTTGGATGAGGATCGCTTGGCGCTGAGGCGCACCTGGAATTTGATCGGATGCGGTTGCCGGTGATAGCAATGAGCAAGTGAACAGCAATGCCGATCGTGTGATCTGTTTTAAATTTCGCATGGTGGAAAGACTTATTCGTTTTGGAATTCGATTTGGATTTCGATTTGGATTTCGATTTGATTGCGGCGTTTTGGGATCGAACGATTTGTCGATCGATCAACGCTTAGTTGTTCGACTGGTTTTCTTGTGCATGTTCGGCATGAGTTTCATGCGCGTGCCCATGTTCTTCATCGTGACCATGACAGAACTCGTCGTGGTTTGGCCACAGACGCGAAGGGTCATCTGCGAGGCTACTTTTCTCTGCAGAGCCTTCACCGCTTGAGAGAATTTTCTGAACCAATGCACGATGCAAAGCGGCGTCGCGCGATCGGATTTGGTTGTCTTCGTCGCGGTCGAAGTACTTGCAACCGTCGATCCAAGTTTGCTCACATCGAGATTGGACGGATAGCGGGGAACCGCTCCAAAGGACAAAGTCTGCGTCTTTGCCTACTTCGAGGGAACCCACGTGTTTATCGATCCGAAGTTGTTTGGCTGGATTGAGTGTTACGAACTGCAATGCGGAGGCTGGGTCAACTCCTCCATACTTGACCGCTTTTGCTGCTTCGTGATTCATGTGTCGTCCCAGTTCCGCATCATCGGAGTTCAGGGAGACGATGATCTTCTGCTGGTGCATCAATGCAGCGTTATACGGGATCGCATCGATGACCTCGAACTTGTAAGCCCACCAATCGGAGAAGGTCGAAGCGGTTGCGCCATGCTTTGCCATCGCATCGGCAACTTTGTATCCTTCGAGGATGTGCTGAAGGGATCCGATGGTGATATGGAATTCATCGCACAGTTTGATCAGAGCAAGGATCTCATCTTGGCGATAGCTATGGCAATGGATCCATCGTTCACCGCGTATAATCTCGGCGATCGCTTCGAGTTCAAGATCTCGTCGAGGAGGTGATCCTTGAGGACGTACCCCCCATGATTTCCATTCTTGATCGTATTCCCGAGCCGCATTGAATCGATCACGCATAAGTTGTTCGACCCCCATTCGGCTTTGCGGATATCGAGTCCTCGGCGATTCGCTCCAATTGCTTTGTTTCACGTTTTCACCGAGCGCGAATTTGATTCCTGCCGGTGCACCTTGAAATTTCAATGCTTCGTACGACTTGCCCCAACGCAACTTGATGACTTGGTTTTGTCCACCGATCGGGTTGGCTGAACCGTGGAGGATATTTGCGGATGTCAGGCCGCCGGCTAGTTGACGATACATCGTCACATCTTCAGCATTGATAAAGTCCCCGATGCGGACTTCTGCTGTCACTGCTTGGGTCCCTTCATTCACGCCGCTATCGGTTGCCATGTGCGAATGGCAATCGATCAAGCCTGGGCTGACTTGGTATTTGGATCCGTCGATGATCAGAGCATTAGGTGGGACAGGTAGATCGACGCCGATGGCTTCGATTTTCCCTTGACGGACGATCATGTCTGCATCGCGTAGGATTCCGGCAGGTCCGCAAGTCCAAAGGGTGGTGTTTTGGATAAGGAGAACGTCGGTCTGTGCGGGAGGATTTTCGCGACCGAAGGAAGCGAACGGGTAGCGAAGGGTTGATAAAACGGATTTGGTGGGTTTGTCGCTTGGGGATTTCTCAGGAGTTGACTTGTCAGGCTTCGTTTGATCTTCAGTTGCGTTTTCAGCTTTGGGGGCTGCTTCGGGAGTTGTTGCCGGTGGTGTCGGAGTCGAAGGGGCAGCGGGAGTAGCGGTTCGCTGGGCGCGAACTCGCTGTTCCGTTCCATCGGGATAGTAAATCGAGCCGATGAGGCTTTCGACGCCGGAATCATTTTTTACCCAGGACAAAGAGAGCAGGGCTGTTCCTTCGGCATTTTCACGCAAGAGTTTGGTGGGGAGTTTCGCGTTTAGAGAGCGGTCTGCCCAACGCAACTCGGTGAGTTTTATCTCATTGTTCGGTTTCGATTCTTCCGGTTTCGATTCGTTCGGTTTCGTTTCTTCTGGCTTGGTCCCCTCAGCGGCGTTTTGTGGTTGAGCGGGGGGCGCAGTAGGGGCAGGGGCAGGGGGAGTCGGCAGCAATAGAGTTGCGGCGATTTTCTTGGCGGATTCTTTGACGTTAATTTGGAATGCGTTGACCCAAGGCTTTGCATCGGGGGTTGCGGTTCGGGTTTCGATAGCCGTTACATCCCATGATCCATCGATGCCGAAGGTTTCTTTGTAAGCGGCATCGGGACGATTACCGCGTATCCACACTTCTTCGATCTTGGTCTTTTCGCCCCACAGGTCGCCATCGGTGATCACGAAGTTCGCAAGTAGTCCGGGGCGGATGCGCCCGAGTTGATCATCGATACCGAGCATTTGCGATGGGACCGTAGTCAACGCGGCAAGGGCTTTATCTGGCGCCAGGCCGCGAGCGATCGCTTTTCGAACTTGCGGGATCAGTTCGGTCGGCTCGTTTAGACCTTGAGATGTAATAGCGAAGATAATTCCTGCGCGATCGAGTCTAGCAGGGTTCTCGGGTGCGAGTTCCCAGTGCATGAGTTCTTCAAGTTCGGCGTCGAGAACAGATTCCGCGGTTGAAACGTTCGGTGGTTTGGGGAACTGGACTGGAAGGATCCATTTGCGTTGGGTGCGGGCGATCGGGTCGAGCAGTTGATATTCTTGGCCTGAACCTTTAAGGATCGCGTTCAAGCCGAATTCTTTTGCGAAGTCATCCGCACGCAGCGCGTATTGTTCGTTGAGTGCATCGAAGACGAAGGGTCTTCCGGAGGCGATGTGGTTTTGCAAAGTCGCCAGGGCGGAGTTTGATTCAGGGCTAGGGACGGATTTCGAAGCTTGATACGCCCGCGTGGCGGCTTGATACCACTCCACATCCAAGAAAGTTTGGCGTGCGAGAGCAACGGCACCCATAGGGCTGGACGGGTAGGCTTCGCGGCCACCTCGGCGAGAGGTTGTAAGTCGAACGTGCAGTGCGGCATCGGCTTTAAGGAGCGCGCTGGCGAGCGGAGCATTTTCTGTTAATGCGATCGCACTGGTACCTTTGAGGATACCTTCTTTGGGGGCGAAGAGAGCTGCGGTGATTCCAGCTTGTCGCAGTTTACTTGTGTTCGCGAGGGTATTGGCGGAAGTTGCGACGGAGCGTTCGGGTGTGATTTCGGGGTTCCAGTGCCCGGTACCTTGGTCATTTTTCCATTCGGGCAATTCAGCTTCGATCCCTGCATCGATGAATCCAGGATAGATGAACTTGCCTTTCAAATCGATCACACGCGCCCCTGGATCGGCGGGGAGTTGTGAGCCGATTTGAACGATGCGGCCGTTCTCGATCAGGATGGATCCTTGTTCGATGATATTTCCGGGTTCGCAGATGATTTTCGCGCCGTGGAGCAAGAATCTCTGGTTGGGGTGATCGAGGATTCCTGCGGTTGGAGAAGTGTTGACCGTCTGGGCGCTGAGTGATCCTGGGGCGATCAATGTGGAGAAAGCACCGAGGGCGATTCCAAGGCGCGGCAGGGAATGCAGGAAGGATTGCCGCAGAGATTGCAATTTCATTTGCATAGGTTGGTCCAATTATTTGCGAAAAGCTATCGGTCCATAGACCGCGCGGGATATGTTGCTTGGAGGGGAGCTTGGGGGCAGAGGTTCAATGGTGGATTGTTCTCCGGGTAGCGGCATGAGGAAATGAGCCGAAATGTTCGGCAATTGGGAGGATCGACGCAGGGAATGCCGAAGATAACGGCTTTGAGGGGGGAAAGCCCTCAACTAAGCCATTGGCTATAGAAGAAATGATCGAGCCGGTCTACGATGAAGGAATCAAACCGGGAAAGGAGAAGCAGATGCCGATTTATGTTTACGAGATCATTCGCGAGGATGGAAAAGATGGCGAGGTGTTCGAATTGTTTCAGAATATGTCGGATGAGCCTTTGACGCTTCATCCGGATACTGGACAGAAGGTTCGTCGGATTCCTGCGCGGACGTCCATCGGCGGGCTGTGGTCTGACGGTGCCATGAAGCGATCGGTCAGCGATGATAAGTTAGCGAAGCACGGATTTACCAAGTACGTAAAGAGTGGCGACGGGACGTATGAGAAGACTCTCGGCGATGGTCCTTCGATGATATCGCGCGATGGTAGCTAGTGCACACAATGAGCACTCAATGAATGAACACAACTAGTTTGTAAGAGTTCACCAGAGTGCATTGAGTTTCAGGTGAGTGGGAACGAAGTAATCAAGAGTAGGGAGTAGCAACATGAGCGAGGTCGATGTGGAAGCGATGCTAGGAAGTACCCATGCTCGCGTGGGTGTGATCATGGGCTCTCAAAGCGATTGGGATACCATGCGCGAGGCTTGTAATGTTCTTGATCAGTTCGGTGTTCCCTACGAAGCAAGAGTGGTCTCTGCGCACCGCACACCGAAGTGGATGGTTCAGTATGCGGAGAAGGCTGCTGAGCGTGGGTTGCAGATCCTCATCGCAGGGGCGGGGGGAGCAGCTCATTTACCTGGAATGGTAGCTTCTTGTACAACGTTACCCGTCTTTGGTGTACCGGTGCAGAGCAAAGCCCTCTCGGGGCTTGATTCGCTTTTGAGTATCGTTCAGATGCCGGGTGGAATTCCAGTTGGAACTCTAGCTATCGGTGTGGCGGGTGCGAAGAATGCGGGGCTGCTTGCTGTCAGGGTCCTTGCGATTAACGATTCTGAATTGAGAGCTAAGTTAGAAGTTTACATCACTGAGCAGACGCAAGGGGTGATGGATAAGGCCATTCTTGGTTAGAAGAGAGAAAGGTTCGTAGTGATGACTTCGTTGATGACCAAGATGGTGATGCCTGGGAGTAGCATCGGCGTGTTTGGCGGTGGGCAATTGGGGCGGATGTTTGCCCAAGCTGCGCAGCGATTGGGCTATCGCGTGATTGTATTTACTGATGAAGCTGACAGTCCTGCATCGCAAGTTGCGAATGAAACCATACGAGGGGACTACCTCAATCTTCATGCGGTCAGCGAATTTGCGCAGAGAACCGATGTGATCACTCTTGAATTCGAAAACATCGACTTGCAAGCAGTACAGAGAGCTGCGGAGTTTGTCCCGGTTCGTCCTGGGTATCGCGTTTTGGAAGTTGCACAAAACAGGTGCAAGGAAAAAACGACTTTAAGAGACTTTGGATTTCCCGTGACCCCCTTTTCCGTTGTTAATGATGCGGATGACATCCCGGGAGTTTCCGAGTTGTTGGGTTGGCCGATGGTGCTCAAGACCACTTCGGGGGGATACGATGGGAAGGGGCAGCGGAAGGTAGAGAATGCTGAGCAAGCCCGGGAGGCGATAGGGTTGTTAGGCCCAGGACCTCTGATTGCTGAGAAGTGGATTACCTATGTCGCGGAGGTTTCCGTTTTGGTTGCTCGTTCGGCGAGTGGTCAAGTGATGGCTTATCCGATGTTTACCAACGTTCACCGTAACCATATTTTGGATGTAACAACCTTTCCTCCGGCTCGCGAGATGGAGGTTACCCAGCGACGTGCCATGGAAGTTGCCAAGGGGGTCGCGCAGTCGCTGCAGCTCGAGGGATTATTATGTGTCGAGATGTTCGTTGATCGCGATGGCGAAGTGATGATTAATGAACTCGCTCCACGTACCCATAACTCAGGGCATTTGACGATGGAAGCGTGTTCGGTGTCCCAATTCGAGCAACAGGTCCGTGCCGTGTGCAATTTACCATTGGGTGAGGTCAAGCAGATTCGGCCAGCAGCAATGGTGAATTTACTTGGGGATTTATGGGGCAGTGATGGTCTCGATCCGCGGTGGGCCGAAGCGTTAGAGCAACCCGATGTACATTTGCATTTGTATGGGAAGCGCGAGGCGCGGGTTGGACGCAAGATGGGTCATTTGACCGTGCTCGGCGAGACCCAAGAGCATGCCGCTAAGCGAGCTTTGGAGATCCGCGATCGATTGGATCGCTCAAAGTAGGCGCGTTAGGTTCGCGCTAGAAGCGAACGGTGAGGATCAGTTAAGCACGGTTGCAAAGCGTACGAGTAGTAAGGCAATTCAAACCCTACACGAATCGATGCCAGCCACTTAAAAAGCCGGGATGGCTGGTTGATTCAAGCTCAGGGGTATGCGTAACGCTTGTTTTGAGCTTGAAGTTCGTTGCGGCGAGGTTCGGGGAGTGGGTTGAAGAATCCTGGTGGACGTCCGCCGACGACAGATGGGCCGATATCGTTTAGTGGGTAGGGATCGAAGTCGGCAGCTTTGGCTTTTTGACGATCGATGGTGCCAAATCCGAAGCGGTCGCCGTAGGAAGGCGATTTGCATCCGCAAGCGCCCAGTAGTGTGGTCGATAGGAGTGCGGCGGTTAGAAGGAGCATTGGGCGTTGCGACTTGGATCGCAACGAATTGGCTTCGTAGGTGGTTGACTGATCTTCGGCACAACGAGCGTTCATAGCCAGCATCCTTGCTTGCCGATTCCATTCGGCGGTTAGCATCCTGGGGTGTGTCTCACCCTGAAAAGTTCTTTTATCGTATCGAGACGCGTCCGAGGGATGCTAGAGCGATTGCTGAGCGTTTGTGGTGGCGGCTATGGATAGGAATACGTTTATTCGGGTGGTATGGGATAGATGGGGGGAATGCGTCAATGTTTAAGTCAGAGAGACAGGCCGTGCACGGTTTCACGTTTGGGGTTAGCGTTGTTCGAGTTGGCGGGCGAAGGCACGGACGGCGAGGGCAAGAGGAATCCCGATACAGGCCATAACGATAGCGAGTGTCCACTGGATGTTCCATAAGTTCTGATTTGGTGCGGAGAGGTTGCCGTAGTGGATTGCAGCGGCGGTCAAGGTCGCCGTGATGTAGCCTAGCGATTGCGCAAGCATCATTGTTGCAACTCCGAGCATGTTCGAATGGAGGGTGTGGGAAGTTTCGTTTGCAGAGATTTGGAAAGGGCAGTTCAATGCGAGGGCGAAATTGAAGGCGCCGAACATCCACCAGCCATTCTCGACAAGGAAGCAGCTGCCGAAGAGCATGAGCCAGCCGAGAGGCCCGAGGAAGAGGAGTCTTTTACGGATTTGCGGGAAGTGAGGCAAAATCAACAACAGTAAAATTTCAAATAGGATTCCAGCTGCAAAAAGATAGTATCCGTAGGCTTGATAGTTCGTCGTCAGAAACTCGTGGGAGTACAGCCCATAGGACATTTCGCAAAACGCTACTAGCCAGACAAGTGCGATCAGTCCGGCCCATAAGAATTTTTCAATGGAGCGAGTGTTGCGAATCGTCGCGTTATCGGGGGTTTCCGTGTGATTATCAACGGCTGGTTTGGAGGTAGCTGGGTAGGATGTGAAATGCCGCAGACTGCGAAGGTTCCATGCGATGAAGCAAGTGTGAAGCAGTGCGCAGGAAGATCCGAGGAAAAGGTGGTATTGCCCGATGGCTTCGAAGCGAGGAATGAGAGCTCCCATTAGAACGATGGCAAGCATGTAGCCAGCGCTGCCCGCGGCTCGAACGCTGTAGGCGTGCGGGCCCATGATCGAGACGCCAAAGTGATTCAGGATCGTCATGCAGCTCGACTGAGAGCAGCCGAGCAAAAGAATGCAAATCATTGTTCCGAGAAGAGGAGGAATCCAGGGGCGTTCTGAGGCTGCGAATTCGAGTTGTAGACCAAGGGCGGATTGCATGAGCACGACGGCCGATGCGACGCAAAGGAGTAGCAAGCCGGGGGATTTAGTCCATCCTCGTCGCTCAGCGTATCGGAAAAAGAAGTAAGTTAAAATTGCGGCGATAGGAAAGACACTCGCGATCAAACTAGCGAGGGCTGGCGAGTGAACTTTTCGCAAGTGAGTTTGCAACGGGAAGGAAGCAAACCCCAGGGATGAGAAATGCAGGAAGTAGGCTCCGGCAATGCGAAGCCATTGGGGCCATGAGAAGCCGCTGGTGGTAGGTGAATCCATTCGAACAAGCAGTGGCTAGGAAGTGAGTTCTAGGAGGTAAATTGCTGTGCTGTGCTGGGCTGGGCGTTCAACGGCGCTAGTTAAAGGGGGTGTTTGTTCACGGGAGAGAGTTCCATTGGTAATGTTCTTTCCAAGGAGCTTCCTTTCCAATGGATAAAGCCTCGTCATCCTTGGTCCCCCGTGGCTTGTCTCCATTAACTGCGGCATCGAGTTTTTTGGCAATGGCAGATTGATTGAAATCAGCGAATTCCATTTCTTCAAGGGTTTTTGCGGAGTAGAAGGGCTCGAAGAAGTCGAGGCGGTCGGAGATAGCGATTTGTCCGCTGCGAGTTTTCTGATCGAGTCGATCGTAGTGCAGCTGAATAATGCGCTCGATTTCCTTGATTCGTTCTGTGAGAGTGTCGCGGATCTTCTGTTCGATTTGTTCGATAGCGGATTTAGCGAGGGTGCTTTTCGAGGTGCTGGAATTCTTCGGTGGGGAGTTCTCGTCAGGAGTCCAGCGATGCTCGAATCGGAAGGGTGCTCCAAAGGACTCTTTGATTACGATGCGCAGGCGGGGATCGGTGCTGCAACTGACGTGGTCAAATTCATGTTGCAGGAGGGGTGATTTCCACGGGTCCTTGGGTTGGAAATCGGAGGCGAGGACGATTTCGTGGGTCATCTCGA
>CAIJIZ010000082.1 GCA_903820735.1 uncultured Pirellula sp. | reverse complement strand
ATCTTGTCTAAGTACACCTCTCGAACTCCTCAAAAACGTAGGGAAAACACCCAGTTGTTCGGTTCCAGTCCTCTCCGCTGCAAAACCCTGGTTTTCCCAGGGTTTTTCGCATTTCAGGCCAACTGCTTGGGCTTTCCTGCACGTGCATGCTTGCACATGCTGCGTCAAAAAAACAACAACTCTAGTGCGCTGCCTTGGCCCCTGGTGAGTCGTCCAGTGAGTCGCCAGAGTCGCCTCGAAAACCTCATTGTTCCAGGGAAAACAGGTGGTTTTGCCGCAGAGGTGGTAGGATTCGAACTAGGTACGTGATATCATGAAGTACTGGGGCCGGTGGGAATAGTCCGAAGCAAGCTATCGCACGCTCGTAGGCTCTTGAGAAGTCAAAGCCCTGGCCCGATTGGCGTTGGTTGCCATCTGTCTATCCCGTCACCTGTTCGCTACCCACGCTACAGTAGATTTACCGCCTCGTGGATTGTGGTAAATTCCTCGCTCTACATGTAAGCGTATTTCGGTCCTCGACAGTGATCTGCATCCTTGGTTTTTCGGGCGTCTGCAGAGCTCAGGGAGTTGGCGTTGTTTTTGATGCCCACGAAATTGATCCCGTTACAACCGTCGTTTTCGGTCAGCTACTTCCGAACCACGATCAGTCAGGTCTTGATTTTGCTGATATCGAAGGTGTCGACGACGAGTCCATTCTTTGGTTCGAACCAGCATCTGGATTTTTCGCGCTAGAGATTTTTTCGGTCGAGATTCCAGCCAACGGATTTGTATTTCATTCTTCGTCCGGCACGTATAGGTTATTTTTGTCCGATGACCCAAATCTTCCACGCCTTCCACTCGAAGGCCAAGAAACTGCCCAGTCACCTGATTCCGAAATGCTTTCTCCCGAAACAGAAGATGGAACCTATATCTATGTTATCGATACGTCTGGTCACGTTTTTATCTTACCTCACCGAGGCCACAACCATCCTGATGTTCTAGGAGGTGACGAGCTTGTGATTGGTGCGGGAGAGATAACTATTGAAAACGGAGTTGTCACCATGTACAACAACCTCTCGGGTCACTATCAATTCACGCCTGAAAGCCTGCCAGAAGTTGGGAGTTGCCTGAATCAACAATGTATGGAAATCTCTGATGGAGCAGAAACTCCTTGGGAAGACAATTAACGTTAAAGCGAGTGTGCAATGAATAGAAAACCGATTGTCTTAATGCTCGAGGACGACTCAGATCGAATTGGTCGTTTTGAGTCAATACTTGCGGCGAATGGCTGCGGATTGCTTTGCTATCGCACAGCCAGCAGTTTCATTGACTCGTATTGTACGGTATTGCAAGACGTATACTTGATTTCGCTCGATCACGACTTAATTCGGGAAAGTGAATATGAAGACGACCCTGGTGATGGCAGAGAGGTTTCAAGATTTCTTGCGACACAATGTCCTCGATTTCATACGATCGTTCACTCTAGCAATTTCGAATGCGCAGAATCGATGTTTTTCACGCTTCTGGAAGTTGGCTGGGATGTAGAGAAAGTTGCTCCTATTGGCAACGATTGGATCGAATCGTATTGGTGGCCGATAGCGAAACCCTGGCTTAGGCGAGGCTTGAGCCAGAATTAATACGCTAACCAAACGATGCCGCCAAGCACTCGATCGGCCGATTTGACTTGCGTTGAGTCATCCGCTCGTGCTCGGTGATGCCGGTCTTTAGGCGACATTTCAGGAGATAAAAACCTATGAAGCCGCCTTCGAAGCGACTGATTCTTCTTTCGATGATCGTATCGCTCCTCGGCGGTGTTGCGCTAGCGGCATTTGACCTTAGCAACATGCATCGGGCAATCAACCTAGCCCACGAAAGCAGTGAGGACCTGGCGAAGAGTTTTGGGGAAACTGCAATCATTTCCGAACCGACAACAACGGTTTCGGTCGCTCTTTGTATTGGACTCATTCCGGTAGGAGTTGTCGACCATCCCTATTTGGTCGTCGCAGTAGGCGGTGCTATACTCGGATCGCTCGTCACCGGATTAGCGATCCTCATAATTCGAACGCTCCGTCGAGCATTTGGCCGCGATGCCCAACTGAATGCAACTTCAAGGAGTTCGTCCCATGCCTAAATCGGGTAAAGCTGCCCGTTTCCGGGTACCCTCCCCACAACACCTAGCGACTCACCCCTCCACCGTCACCCTCGCCACGCCAGCCGCCTTCGCAAAATCATCCTCAGTGACCAGCAGATAACTCTGCTGGGCGATGCGCGGCGAGTTACCGAGCCAAGAGCAAACGACGTGCAGCGGAAACTCACGCTGCAGTTCTGTTTGCCGGCTGGCTCGCATCGAATGGAACAATCGTGGCCAACCCGAGACTCCGGCGCGGCGCAGTAGTCGCGTCATTTCGGTCCGTAGGTTCGAGTTCTTCCAACCCATCGCCGTGTTGGCGGCCGCTCGATACTGCGGTGCGGCGACCACGTATTCGCTCTTGTCGCCGAAGATCTCGAAGGCT
>CAIJIZ010000081.1 GCA_903820735.1 uncultured Pirellula sp. | reverse complement strand
TGTATTCGTGCGAAATGCGATTGAAGCACGGAAGAAAGAATTCTCACGAGGTCGTTACTGTGCTCATCAAGCGTTCAGGCGGCTCGGTGAGTTGCCGATCGCGATTCCTGTCCATGCAACACGGAGGCCAATCTGGCCCAGCGGGTATCATGGCAGCATCACACATTGTCGCAATTACACCGCTGCAGCGATCGGCAGAGAATCAGAATTCTTAGCCATCGGAATCGATGCTGAAGAAAACTTGCCCCTCCCGCTAGGAGTATGGGAGATGATCTCCACCGATCGCGATCGAGTTGGTCTTTCCAGGCTCCCGTCGTTCCCGATCCACCACCCGTCCCGGCCAGTGATCGACTGGGAGCGACTTGTCTTTTCGGCGAAAGAGTCGGTTTACAAGACTTGGAGTTGCTTGACCGATCAGTGGCTCGATTTCCAAGACTGTACGATCGAAATCAATCCCGCGACGGATACGTTTTCCGCTGAGATTTCAAAGCCGATTGAGCGAGTTGAAAGTACAGGAGCTTCCAGTCCACCCTGGACTTGGTACGGGCGATACACTTGGAATTCAGAGCATCTTGCAACCTTGGTTTATCTCCCCGCTTCTCCCCGCGAATGATATAAACCTCTCGCGCAAGCAATACCCTGCGAACCATAGGTCTATATCAACATCATCGCATTGCGGCTATGCTGAAGCGAATTCCGACCGGAATTTTCATGCCGCTTTTGATCCTCCTATCGTCATGATTCCAGATACTTTCAAACAGCTCCCCCATCATTCGATCGCAAGACACATCCACCAATACATTCACCAATGTTCTTGGATGGTCGTCGCACTCTATTGCGCGATTTGCTGGTTGAGCCCTTCGCATGATTGCGTCTTAGCTCAGGATAATACTGTTGTTCGAGACATCGATCTTGGAATTCCCGCCTATACCAAGTCCCCCGATATCATCTGGATAGAATCTTTCATCGAGCAGAAGGTACCTCACTCAGATCCGCAACTAGCAGCGGCGATTTGCGAATTTCGGTTCGATAGAAGCGAACAGGATTCCAACGCTCAAGCTCAATGGATGATGCTTTGGATGCACGCTATCAGCGGCGATCGAACGTTGAAGGTCGACTGGAGCAATGCAGAAGGAGACCTTCAGAAATGCATCGACGACCTGGAGCGTCTCTCTGGTAAGCTTGCTCAATCTCCGAGGTTTCCTTGGGTTCAATGGAAGAAAAACTGGTGCCGTAATCTGCTTAACCAACACGCTCTAGCAGCATCTCAAGCCGTACCCGGAAGACGTTCGCTTCATGAATGGTTGCTCCAATCGATCCGCATTGGCCTCGATCAGTGCGAAGCCCTCGAAGCTACCGTTTCGAAACTCAAACCCGACAAACCGAACGGGGCAACCCCAGGAAAAATCACTTCGTCGGAAATCCTCGACCTTCTGGGTGAAATCGAGTTGCTTCGAGCAGACTTGCTGTACCAACGCTGTGAAGCTTATCCGCCCAAGAGCGATGATCGCATCGCTGCGGCAACGGAAATGCTCGCCGCGATTGACCAAGCCGCTGCGCGATTACCAAGTACTTGGACGCACCTGCCGCTATTGGAAATGGCGAGAGCCGAAGCTGAACTGCAACTTGATCGCATACCTTCTGTAGAGCTTGCTCTAACCAAACTATGGACGTCCCTAGAAGGACGCTCGAGCCCCGAAGTGAATCAGTGGCGAATGCGGCTCGCAAGTCTTGGGGCACGCGCAGCGCGAAACACTGAAAAGCTTGAGGTTGCCGAAGCATGGCTCAAGCGTGTTGCAAATTGGGAATCGTCACCCGAATTGGCCGTCGAGTACTTCGCAATTCAACTTCAACGTTCCTCCACCGAAACTCAAAACGACGTTTCGAATCCAGAAGCTGTTCTAAGGCTAAAACAATCGATTGCTCAGCGATTCGGAAAGTATTGGGAACAACGCATGGACGCCATCCTTGTCTCGGAGCCACGCTGGAAATCGCAACTAGGGGACGTTGTTTCTGAATCAAATCCGTCCGGGGATAAGGGGAATAATTCGAACAATACTACGATGAGTCGTACAACCTCGATGAACCCCGCAAATGCAAAAGCGGCTATCGAGTTATTTCGCATCGAAGCGAGACAAGCGATCGCAGCAAAGAACATCCCTTTAGCAATCGAGAAGCTGCAGCAAGCCGAGTCGGCGGCATCGAAGATCAATGCCACAAGCGATGCATTCGGACTTGCGATGCAAATCGCTGCCCTCCTTGAACAGTCGGGAGAAAAAATCACCGCTGCAGATGAATTCTATCGGGTAGCGATCAGCTATCCAGAGGAAACTAAAGCATCCGCCGCTGCTTTAATGTCCGCTTGGTTACTGAAAGATCCCGACCCGAGCCTCGATGTTGAAGAGCAAGAGTTGCAGCGAAACACGATGCAACAACGCTTGCGCGATACCGCTTTGCAGTGGCCGAAAACCTCTGCTGCTCGCAGCGCCATCTCTATGTTGGAGCCGGAATGGATCAGCAAAGGAGATCTTGCGATGTGGCTCGATTTCTGGCGCGATCTTGTTCGCAACCATCCCTCCGCCGATCATATAGGACTCGCCGCGAAACGTTGGCTTTGGTTCTCCCTTGTGACCCAAGAAGACTGGTTGGAGAAGCCTATCGGCGAAGCGACGAAAGTCTCACGTGCTGGCGCTGAATTGCAACAGGCGATCCTTGAGGCTGCAGGTTCCAATCGAGAAACTTGGGAAGCTTGGTTCTCGAGTCTACAACCGAATCGTCGTTGGTCGCCGCAAAATACGGTATCCTCTCATTCTGCGATCGAAGAACTACTCGTTGCTTCGAAGTTTGATCAAGGGGATGACCCAATCGGTTCTTGCGCGCTCGCGTGGAATCAATGCGAAACTGACTGGCAAGCTTTCGTGTCAACTTCGGGAATTACGCCCAGTTCGATTCTTCCAGAGTTAGTGAAACTGCGTGCGGTTCTCGGAGAGAATGTTTCAAAAGGCTCCATCATCTCGCGGCTCGATCGCTGTATCGATTTGTACACGCAATGCTCAAATCCAGCGAAGCTGCGAGATGGGCTAAGGGAATCGCGAAGCAAAACACCGAAGAGTTTGTGGTGGGTCTATCGCTCCGCACGAACCCTTGCCGCTACGCCTGAAGCGACGGAAGAAGCTGTTGGGCTGTACCGACAAATGGCCACGGGTGTTCCCGCCGGAAGCGAGCCTTGGTTAGAAGCGCGTGCACGAACTGTCGAGATTCTTCGCAAGCAAGGTAAGGGGGAGCAAGCCGATCATTTGCGTGATTTAGTGTTCGCGACGGTGCCGAATTTAGTGGAGTCTTCGAAGAGTGGTTCAGGGGGGTGGCGCGAGCGATTTAATCGGTAGTAAATGGGGGCTTTTTTGAAACACAGAGGCACAGAGGCACAGAGATTAGGCATTAGGCTTTAGGGATTAGGCTTTAGGGATTAGGGATTAGGGATTAGGGGAGGGGGTAGGGATACTGGAGACTGAATACTCCGTGTTCTCTGTGCCTCTGTGTTTCAAAAGTCCGCGCATTTTTGGAAACACAGAGACACAGAGTCACAGAGATTGGGGACGAAGAATTTAGGTGGGAGACGGAGCGATTCGAGTGTTTTGTGTCTGAGGGAATAAGAGTTTCTCAATTACAACGCGCGCGATGTCGATTTGAAGTCCCGCTGCGGTCCCTTTCCAACCCGGGACCGCGTTGACTTCTAAGACCAAATCGTTTCCATGAGCATCTGTGATCAAGTCTACGCCGGCCATCCAGACACCAATCGCTCGGCAAGCTTGGAATGCCATCGAGACTTGTTCGAAAGTCGGCTCGTGCTCGATCGCTTGTGCACCGCGAGAGACATTCGTCCTCCAGTCCCCCATGCTTTGTCGTTTGACGCAGAAAACAGCATCGTCGATGACAAGTAATCGCAAGTCGTATCCGGGGCCTTCGATATACTCCTGACAGTAAATCACGCTTCGGAGTTGCTCGAGTGTTGAGAAGACACGCCACGCAAGGTCGGGGTCGGTAACTCTCATGATGCCTCGTCCTTCGCCGCCGAACACCGGTTTGACAACCGCATCGCGACCGAGCAATTCCCATGCTTCCATGGCTTGGTCTCGCGTTTGCGAGCAGAGGGTTCGTGGGATCGGTAGCCCCGCTGCGCGAACCTTTTCAAGCGTCAGCCATTTGTCGATGGCGATCTCAAGTGAACGAGGTGGATTGATGACTCTAGTTCCGGTTTGCTGGGCGACGTGCAGAGCATTCATCCGAAAAATGGTCTGTTCCAGCGAACCTAGGGGCATAGTGCGCACTAGCAACGCGTCGAAAGCTTCTTCAGTGAGATTGCCGTATCCCACGGCGCTCGTTGTGCCACCTAGATAAGCAACATGCAGGTTGCTAAAGGACAATGGGCTGATCGATATTTGCTCTGGCCAATGAGGCAACGCGATCGCTCTTTGCATATCGCGAAAGTACCATCCGTCTGCCGATCCCAGCCATCCAATTTTTTTCATCGATCCTCGTCTTATTTCTCGTTGTTTCTCGCAGCTGTTCGCAAACTTTCGAATTTGCTGAATCGCAAAGTTCGCTACTGTGCTGTTAATACTTTGCTTCTGTGCTGTTCATGCGTTGGTAATACGTTGGTAATACGTTGCTCTGTTATCCCGCATATCCTGAACATCCTGGAATTCTTTATGGTACTGATGATCCTTATGGACTGATCATCCCGGCAGGGCGCAGTCCCTTGCCAGTGGTTTTCGTCAAGGAGTCGCCGAGTTCCTCGCGGCCGCGTTCGGCAAGCTTCAGCAGTTGTTCGAGGACTTGAGGGTTCATCGAAGCGACGTTTGACTGTTCCGAGAGATCGTTACCAAGGTGATAGAGTTCGGGGGTTGAGATCTTGATCGTCCGTGATTTGCCCGGCAAACCCGCCGATCCGACTTCGTTTGGATCGTAGCAGTAAGCATCGTGAGGTAAGATTAGTTTCCAAGGGCCGCTGCGAAGAGCTTGTAGTTCCCCGGTTCGGTAGTAGTGATAGAAGACTTCATGTGGACACTTTGCTCCGGGTTTGTTTGTTAGCAAGTTGAAGATATCGAGACCATCGATAGGATGTTTCGGGAGTTCGACATCGACGATCCTTGCGAGGGTCGGCAATACATCGATCGTCATCGCCGTCTCGGATTGGGTGCTTCCGGGGGGAATTACTCCGGGCCACTTGGCAATCATAGGTACGCGAACACCACCTTCGTAAACGGTCCCTTTTCCATCTCGCAAGGGGCCGGCCGTTCCGGCATGAGAGCCGTAAGTCAACCAAGGTCCGTTGTCGCTTGTGAAGATTACAAGGGTGTTTTTCTCTAAATCGAATTTGCGAAGTGTTTCGAGGATTCGTCCAACCGTATCATCGAACTCTTCGAGCACATCACCGTAGATCCCCGCAGGTGACTTGCCTACATAATCTGCTCCTGCAAAGAGTGGCACATGCGGAAAGGTGTGAGCGAAATACAGAAAGAATGGAGCTTGTTTTGACTCTTCGATAAAGTCCACTGCGAAGTTGCCATACTGCTGTGTAAGTTTCTTTTGGTCTTCGGCGTCGACATCCGCATCGATGATTGTGTTATCGCGAAACAAAGGCAGTTCTACAAACGTGCCTGGTTTAACAACTTTGCCATGGGGCCACATGTCGTTCGAATAGGGCAATCCAAGATAGCGATCAAATCCATGTTGCAAGGGTAGAAATTGTTGGTGGTGTCCTAGATGCCATTTGCCTACTGCACAGGTCTTGTACCCTTTTTCTCGGAGCAACTCTGGCAAGAGGACTTCGTCGGCATGAATGCCGTTCTTGCTGCCATGGTATAGAGCGCCGTGCATGCCGATCCGATTGGCATAGCAACCGGTAAGGAGGCTTGCACGCGAAGCGGAGCAGACCGGTTGCGAAGAGTGGAAATCGGTAAAGCGAATTCCATTGGCCGCGATGGAATCGATGGCTGGAGTTTTCCATCGTTTCTCCCCGTAGCACCCCAAGTCTCCGTAGCCTAAATCATCTGCGAAGATCAAAACAATGTTTGGGCGATTCGGTAACGGCGTGGCGGTAGGGCTGGTTTCCGATTGAGCTTGGAGTGTTGTAGTCAGGGTGGTTATCGCGAAGACGACCACCGCGCAAGCTGAGAGGAATCGCGACACGATCATGCATGCTCCTATGGAATCGTTGAATCAAGACGGTTTAGTCAAGACGGTGAGATCACGAGGGTGAGATCAAGACGGTTTAGATCAAGTCAAGATATCGAACAAGACTCGGCCGTGAACATCGGTCAATCGCATGTCGCGGCCGCTAAACCGGAAGGTTGAGCGGGTGTGATCGAGCCCGAGGCAATAGAGCATCGTAGCGTGCAAGTCGTGCATCTCGCATTTGTTCTCGACCGCTTTGTAACCCCATTCATCAGTAGCACCGTAGACGGTACCACCGCGAATTCCACCACCTGCCATCCAAATCGAGAACCCAAACGGGTTGTGGTCCCGGCCATCTGCACCTTGGGCGAAGGGAGTGCGGCCGAATTCACCGGCCCAGACAATCAACGTCGAATCGAGCAAGCCACGTTGTTTCAAATCGGTTAGGAGTGCTGCGATGGGTTGATCGACAGCCAGCGCATTTTGCGTGTGTCCGACTTTTAGATTGGCGTGCTGATCCCATCGGTCATGTCCGCAGTTAGGACACGTCAGTTGTATGAACCTTACGCCCCGCTCGACCAACCGCCTGGCCATCAAGCATTCTCGTCCAAACGTTTTGGTCGGTCCAAATTCATGATCAAGCCCATACATGGTTTGCGTTTGAGCAGTTTCTTGAGAGATGTCGCAGACCTCAGGTACCGCCCCTTGCATCTTGAAAGCGAGCTCGTAGTTTGCGATCGCAGACTCTATAGCATCGTTCTCGCCGAAGCGTTCAAGTGTTTGTCGATCGAGCTGACGCAGGAGATCAAGCTTATGTTTTTGTAACTCGGGGGTTGGCTCAAGCGGGCGAACATTTGCCAAGCTGTTTCCTGATGGGCGAAGTACCGAACCTTGAAATGTCGCTGGCAAGAAACCGCTGCCGAAGCAATCGAGACCTCCGGGAGGAATCAGACCACCGTTGAGGATGATGAAGCCTGGCAAGTCCTCGCATTCCGACCCCAAGCCGTAGGTGACCCAAGCTCCCATGCTGGGGCGGCCTTGAAGTCCATGTCCTGTGTGGAGGAAATAATTCGCGGAAGTGTGCTCGGGGAACTTCGAAGTCATCGAGCGAACGACAGCTAAGTCGTCCGCATGTCTGGCGATGTTGGGAAAGAGGGAACTGATTTCCATGCCGCTTTGACCATGTTTGTCAAAGGTCCATGGGCTACCCATAACCGTTCCGTTGTTGTTGAACTGCGTGGGGGCAACTTCAAATAGCTCGCTTGGATTGCGCCCGTTGTACTGAGTCAACAAAGGTTTTGGATCAAACGTATCGACTTGGCTAGGACCACCGTCCATGTACAGGAAGATCACACTCTTGGCCTTGGCAGGAAAGTGCGTTCTGCCTTCCTGGGCTTGGACAATCATCGAGGTCAGCGCCATGGCACCGAACCCGTTAGCAGATCGAGTGAGAAATTCGCGGCGTGTTACCATTGCAGATACTCTTCAAGTGATTCGCGAATCGAGTCGAGTTCCGGTTCGTAACCGGTCCAAAACTCGAAGTTGATAGCCGATTGTTGCGTAAGGATTTCAAGCTCATCGATCCACTCCAAAGCATACTGCTTGAGTTCGACGATGCACTGCGAACGCTCCTTAGTCGCTTCAACCCAGCCAGTCGGAGGTGGGAGCAAGACCGCGACTGGGTGTGCGGCCCATATCGCGTCCTTGAAAATTCGATGCCGCGCTGCGGCACTCATCCCAATCATCGCATCGATATCTTCGAGAATCAATGCTCTGACCGGTCTTTCGGTCAAGGATAAATCGTCGAGCCGAAGTCTCGGGACGCTCGCCACCGGAGCTTCTAGCTGCAAACTTGCAACTCCATTATTTGCCGTTCCATGACTTGGATTCGTATTGAGTGTCGGGGAGTCCAAGCCAAGTTCTTGCTCGGAATCCGGCCCAGTTTGCAAATCACGCTTCGGGTTTGCAACCAAGTTTTGTGCTATCTCAGCCGCAGGCGGATCACCAATCAAAAAGACGCTGTAGTCACCGGGAAAGGCATTCAAGGCGATTTGGAGTGCCGAGGCAAAGCGATCGCTTCCGAAGACCCCGATCGACTGCGGCGCGAAGGACTCGTCTTGCTCGATTTCCGATTCCGAAACCGATCTTGAAAAGCGATGAGTCAAAGCTCGAAGGACGGCCGGGCAAAGCGTTTCTTCCCCGATCCACTGGGAGGATTCCCATTTTGCCACGTGGACGACACCCAAAGCCCGCGCCCCGGGTGTGACCGAATCGAGCAAAGGCTGCACCGCAACCTGAAACGGTGGCAAAATCGCTGCACCAGCCATCCCCAAGGCTTGAATACCGCGAAAAGCGGTTTCGAACGACTCGGGGCTGACCTGGGAGGTGAAAAAACGCCAGTCCAACTCCGCTTCTCGCGAAACTCGCGTCATGACGAATTGAGTCGGATTGCCCCCAACTGGGTTCCCCACGCAAGCGATCAGCGGTTGGAGTACGCGTTCTAAACTCATGCCTACCCCTGCCCCCGGTTGGAGTAATTGACCCCGTTTAAATGAAGGAACCCTCAATCCAATATAGCTTAATCCAATCTCCAGCCCTTTCCCAACCCATCCCCTACCCGGCAAAGTTGCATTTCAGCAACCAAACTGCCGACAACTACCCCATAGCCGCAGGCATGTGCTACCCATCGATTCGTCGCAAACCCTTGGATTTTATCGATTGCGGGGGCAAGACAAATTCGAAGGAAGTCCGTAGAATGGGCAATCTTTCCTAAGAAGTAGTTGCGTTACTAATCGAGTTTCCGGAAAAAGAAAAACCAAACTAGAAAAAGAAAAACTATCGTGGCATCCTACAAAACCAGCGACCTGCGCAAAGGCTTGAAAGTTCAAATCGACGGCGAACCTTATCTCCTCTCGGAAGTGAATTTCGTGAAACCTGGGAAAGGAAACGCCCTTTACAAATGCAAACTCAAAAACCTCATCCGCAACACCGTCTTGGATCGTACTCTCAAGGGTGGCGATGAATTGGAAGCCGCTGACGTCGAAGAACTCGAAACACAGTTCCTCTACAACCAAGCCGGTACTTTCGTGTTCATGGATAACGATTCCTTTGAACAATACGAATTGACTGCTGAGCAAGTCGATGACAACTGGAAGTATCTTAAAGAAGGTATGCCAGTCGCGATGGTTCTCTTCAATGGGAATCCAATCACCCTGACCCCTCCTTCGCACGTTACATTGAAGGTTCTCGAAACAGAACCGGGCGTCAAAGGTGATACTGCGACAAGCGTTACCAAGCCGGCCAAGACCGAAACAGGGGGAGAGTTCCAAGTCCCTGGTTTCATCAGGGAAGGCAATGTGATCAAGATCGACACCCGCACAGGCGATTACGTCGAACGCGTCAGCATGGATTAATTCCATATGGGTTAATTCCATCTGGATATCCATCTGGATTTATCCCATGCAAGGGACGAAAGTTCAAGGGTCCCCCTCATTTCGCCCGCTTTGGTGGTTCTCGGATTCGCGTCCTCGGCTAAAGCACTTTATGATGGAGTCCCAATAATGCACGGCATCTTGTCCTTGAGTCCAATTGCGATCTCCAGTCTCATCTCGTCGCTGCGCAAGTGTTCCCTTATGGCACTTGCGCTCTGCTGTGCGGCAGTTCAAGCCCCGGCTCAGGCACAAGTCTCACGACCGGGTAGCGATGTTTACTCCGTCGAACGCGAACGTTTGATCCGCAACGTTTTGATTC
Organism: uncultured Pirellula sp.; assembly: GCA_903820735.1. Classification (GTDB taxonomy): domain Bacteria; phylum Planctomycetota; class Planctomycetia; order Pirellulales; family Pirellulaceae; genus JBKCUI01. Next base: position 2,228 of record CAIJIZ010000081.1, on the reverse strand, counting down.
CCGGAGGCATTCGCGATCAACGCGTTCTAGACTCGATGGGTAAAACCCCACGCCACGAATTCGTACCCCCCGAATATGTAAGGCAAGCCTATCTCGATATCGCAATCGCGATCGGAGAGTCGCAGACCATCTCTAGCCCCTTTATTGTGGCTCAGATGACCGAGGCGCTTCAGACAAAAGCAACCGACAAGGTACTAGAGATCGGTACAGGCAGTGGCTACCAAGCGGCGATCTTGAGCCCCTTGGTTAAAGAGGTCTACACGATTGAAATTGTCCAAGATCTCGGCGAGAGAACGACGCAACTACTGCGCGATCTTGGTTATGCCAATGTCCATTGCCGTATCGGAGACGGCTTTAAAGGTTGGCCAGAGGAAGCTCCTTTCGACAAGATTATCGTTACATGTTCACCCGCTGATGTCCCAAAACCGCTCGTCGACCAACTCAAAGAAGGTGGTTTGATGGTTATTCCCGTCGGTGAGCGTTACCAGCAAATGCTCTACTTGATGCGCAAAAAGGAAGGGAAGCTTGAGAAGGAAGCTCTTACGCCAACCCTGTTTGTCCCGATGACAGGAGACGCCGAGAAAAACCGTAAAGTCCAACCCGATCCAACGCGCCCCGTCTTGCTGAACGCAAGCTTCGAAGAACCGACTATCCGCGACTTCCACATCCCCGGCTGGTACTACCAATTCGGTTGCCAGAGAGCCGAAGACATCGATGCACCTCTCGGAAAATTCGTCGCTGAGTTTCGCGGTACCGATTCCCAGTGGCCTAACATGCTCTTGCAAGGCATACCCATCGACGGTCGGGCGGTGAAAAAACTCAAACTAGGCGCTTGGATCAAACTTGAAGATGTAAAGGTCGGGCGAGACCGTGAAAAGTCTCCCTCTGTTGCAATTCAATGGTTCGACGCCAACCGCAACCGTATCGGTTACAACTACGTTGGTGGATTCAAAGGGACTCGCAAGTGGAAGCTTGAGGAAAAAGTTTTCCAAGTCCCACCCGAGACACGCGAAGCGATTGTTTCGATCGGTATGTTCGGCTCCGAAGGAACCGCTTGGTTCGACGGAATTGTGTTTGAACCGCAGTGAACTTCCTAAAAAGCCCGCAACCATCGGCAAGACCGTCGCATGTCTGAAGACAACTCCTACGATACTATCATCATCGGCGCAGGGATGAGCGGACTGGCCGCAGGCATCCGTCTGGCTATGTACGACCAGCGCGTGTGCATCCTGGAAAAACACTGGACCATCGGTGGGCTCAATTCGTTCTACCGTCTAAATGGTCGCGATTACGATGTTGGGCTTCATGCGATGACCAACTACACCGAGAAAGGTGCCAAACGGGGCCCTCTGGCTCGACTGCTAAAACAACTCCGCTTCCGCTGGGATGACTTCCAACTCGCGCAGCAACGCGGTTCAAGCATCGCGTTTCCAGGGGTCGAACTCGAATTCAACAACGATATTCAGTTCTTCCAAAGCCAAATCGATGCAAAGTTTCCTCACCAACGCGACGCGTTCAGGAAACTTCTCGAACGACTCGCCGATTACGATGACCTTCAACAAGAACACTTCGAATGTTCAACGCGTGAAGTTCTCGACGAGATCTTCTCCGATCCACTCTTGATCGAAATGCTCCTGTGCCCCCTGATGTGGTACGGAAACGCCCGTGAACATGACATGGACTGGGGGCAGTTCTGCATCATGTTTCGAAGCATCTTTCTCGAAGGATTCGCAAGACCCTTGAAAGGGGTTCGGCTTATCCTTAAGAACCTTGTTCGTAGGTTTCGCGAGCTGGGGGGACAACTGAAACTCCGAAGCGGAGTCTCGAAGATCCACGTTGACGGCGAAAATGCCGTTGGGGTGGAGTTGGAAAACGGGCAAACACTTACCGCAAAACGTATTTTGTCGAGCGCCGGAGCAATCGAAACACTGCGTCTGTGCGACCACCTTTCCGAGGAGCAAGCTAGCACCGCCGGGCAAATGTCTTTCATCGAATCGATATCCGTGCTCGATTGCCAACCGACGAAACTTGGATTCGATAAAACAATCGTTTTTTATAACGACTCGACCAATTTCCACTGGGAACGGTGCCGCGAACAATTGTGCGACGTGAGAACCGGCGTGATCTGCTCCCCAAATAATTACGAATACGCCAGCGAACTTGGAAATCTCGATGCCGGATTCATCCGTTTGACCACCATCGCAGACCCCGATCGATGGTGCAAACTC